>CALDEO010000266.1 GCA_937942465.1 uncultured Saprospiraceae bacterium | reverse complement strand
TCTCCAACTTTCACACCTTCTTTGGCTTCAAGAGCCTGGTGTAGACCATCAGAATATCGACGACCATCCATCATACGACCAGTCTCCTTATCAACAATCTTTACTTGATTGTCCATAACTACATATTCTGTATCCTTCTCGAATAATGTATATGCTTTAAGCAGTTGACTTACTGAGTGAAGTCTTCTTGACTTTATAGAATAATCTTGTACTAGTTGCTCTCGCTCACTAGTAAGTTTGATATCTCCCTCTCGCTCACGTACTTCAATACCCTGCATCTCAGCAGTGATATCAGGCATAATGAAAAAGTCTAAATCATCTTCTCCTCTTGCAAGGAACTCTGCACCACTCTCACCTAACTCTACTCCTCTATTCTTCTCATCGATTGTGAATAGTAATGGTTCGTCAGCAACATGCATGTGCTTACTTTGCTCTTGCATGTAGAAATTCTCTGCTTTCTGGAGTTGTACTTTTACTCCTTCCTCACTTAAAAACTTGATCAATGCAGGTGTCTTAGGCAATGCTCTATGTGCTCTCAATAGGTATAAGCCCATTTCGCCTTCTTGGTTACCTAGTTTACCATCCTTCCAGAGTCTTTTGGCTTCTGCTAGATAATCCGTAGCTAGTTTTCGCTGAGCTGTGATCAACTTCTGCACTTTAGGCATTAGCTCTATATATTCTTGCTCCTCTGATCCTGCTGGTACTGGACCTGATATGATCAATGGCGTACGGGCATCATCAATCAATACTGAATCCACCTCATCAATCATGGCGAAATGGTGCTTTTTCTGCACTTTTTCGTCTACTGATCGTACCATGTTATCTCTCAGATAATCAAATCCAAATTCACTATTGGTTCCGTAGGTAATATCCGAATTGTACGCTTTTCTTCTCTCTGGAGAATGTGCTTTATATGAATCTAAACAATCTACGGTTAAGTATAAAAACTTAAATATTGGACCATTCCACTCGCAATCCCTTTTTGCTAGGTAATTGTTGACTGTGATGAGGTGTACACCCTCTCCTGATAGACCGTTTAAATAAGCTGGCAATGTAGACACTAAGGTCTTACCCTCTCCCGTCTGCATCTCTGCGATCTTACCATCGTGTAGTACCATACCACCGATCAGTTGTACATCATAGTGAATCATATTCCACTTGATCTGACCTCCACCGGCAGTCCATTCGTTTTTCCAAACGGCTTTATCACCTTCGATTGTCATGAAGTCACCTGTAGACACCATCGCTCTATCGTGATCTGTAGCATCTACCGTAATTGTAGTATTCTCAGAGAATCTCTTTGCTGTCTGCTTCACTACTGCGAATGCCTCTGGCAACAATTCTTTAAGTATATCTTCTAAGTGCTTATCTCTTTCTTTAACTAATGCATCGATATCGTTAAATATCGTCTCTTTAGTAAAGAGGTTTTCCTCATTGGCTGCACTTTCTTTAAGTGCAACTATATCTTGGTCTATTCCCTTGAGGTGATCAGCTATTCTAGCTCTGAACTCTAGGGTTTTGTTTCTTAAATCATCGTGTGACAGACTATCGTAAGAATCACAATAATCATTTATTTCTGATACTACAGGGCTGTATGTCTTGACATCACGATCATACTTTGTACCAAATAGCTTTTTTATTATTCCAAACATCTTCTTTATACTTTAATATCGATAGGCAAAGATCAAGTAAAAAATTTAATCTGAGTTATCGAAGCAAATATTTATGAAATATTTATCAAGAAGCAATAGTACCAAATGTATACCAAACCCTCTAAACAGTCAATTTGACATGGTTATATGATTACTTTTGTCGATATGTCCTAAAAAATTGTGTTTTATCGGTGTTTTTGCCGTTTATCGTATCATCATAATTGGAAGACTCAGCAGACAAATTAATAGGATTTTTATCAAGCGATATGAGAGTTAATTCTACCACTGTAGTATTACAAACAAATGAATCGCTCAATAAAACTCAATTTTTTTTACATTTGCGTAAGCACAAACAATTGCATATATCATGGGAAGAGCATTTGAATTTAGAAAAGAGAGAAAAATGAAGCGTTGGTCCAAGATGGCCAAAGTATTCAGTCGTCTAGGTAAAGACATCGTTATCGCTATTAAAGAAGGTGGTACTGAGGTCGATACAAATGCTAAGCTGAGAGCCGTTATACAAAACTGTAAGGCAGCTAACATGCCCAAGGATATTGTTGATCGTGCAATCAAAAAAGCGACTGATAAAGATACTGCCGACTATAAAGAGGTGACTTTCGAAGGATATGCCCCACATGGTATCGCTATACTGGTAGAGACAGCTACTGATAATAATCAACGTACTGTTGCTGATGTTCGTAGCTATTTCAACAAGTGTAATGGCAATCTAGCAACTTCTGGATCTGTATCATTTATGTTTGATCGTAAATGTCACTTTACTATTCCGAAAGGAGAAATCGATCTAGAAGAGTTTGAATTTGAGATGATAGACCACGGACTTGACGAGGTATTCGAAAATGATGAACAAGCTGAAAACGAAGCAGGTGAGCAAGTAGATACATTGATGATCTACGGAGCATTCGTTGATTTCGGTAAAATACAATCTGCACTTGAAGAAAAGTCAATCGAAATATTAGCGTCAGGATTTGAGCAAATACCTCAACAAACCAAAGAGCTCAATGAAGAAGAAACTAAAGATGTAGAGAAGCTTTTAGATAAGTTAGAAGATAATGATGATGTACAATATGTGTATCACAATATGACTTAATATAATATGTAATTGCAACTACATTATATCTTGGTTTATAATGTTTGTGCTATTCTCTCTAATCGAGATTAAAGAATAGAATTGACTTGGCTAATAGTGAAGCAACATTAAGCTGCTCATTTGTCTTAATCATATAGTACTAATTTCATATAGCTATTATTTCCTGCACAGGCTATTGGACTAAGTTCAAAACTCAATGTTTCACCATACCAATCACTGGTATGACGCATATTTATTTTATTTTCCAAATTAAATATTTTATGCGTTTTTTGCCCGTTAGATAGAATAGTTAATTGGCATGGACATTTCACCTCTCCAATTAAGCTAAACGACATTTTATATGTTCCCTGTTTGGGTATAATTTCAATATCACTAATCTGGTTTAATTTAATGTTTTTGTTTGTTCCAAAACAAGAAGAACAAAAAAGTACAAGCACAATTGAAAGTGTATTTAGTTTACTCATTTATACATTTGATAAATTCTCTAATTATATTTCAGGGTTTTCAATTTTTTAAGTTATTCCACTACTCAAATTAACCAAATCAAAGTTGTGATTAAATTTAAAGCATAAATGACATTATTTAGTTGCATTTCAAAATACCAAGCAACAAATAACAAAAATTAATAAATTGTTTATAACTGAATGCTAGCCTATTCCGATAATT
>CALDEO010000265.1 GCA_937942465.1 uncultured Saprospiraceae bacterium | reverse complement strand
CGGTAGTGCATCAGTAGAGAATAGATCAGACAATGACTTGATCTTACAGATCGACAACAGGAATATATCAACAACAGCAAGTACAATGCGAGTACCATTAATGAGTACTAACTTCAAAGAGGTCGAAGGAATGCAGTTTACAATAGAGTTGACAGACGGACTAGAGTTAGTCGGTCTAGAAGGAGCAAGTATCGCTATGAATGCAAGTCATATCCAATTAGACGAAAGTCTATCAACAAAGGGTAAGAATGTATACCGATTGAGTTGGAATGATGTAAGAGGTAGAGTAGTGAACGTTGATAGAGAGATCCCGATATGTTTCATGATGATATCAACTACAGATAGCAACTCAAGTACAACTAGAAAGTTAAGTGAGTCTATGGCTATCACATCGATGGCAACTAGAAGTGAGCATTACAAATCTTCAAAAGTAGAAGGTGAGGTAGTGGTATCATTCAGAAACGAGATCGAAGACATCAGAACGTTAGAGGCAGCAGCAATGCCATTTGCTTTACATCAGAATGAACCGAATCCTTGGTCCGATATTACGACAGTAGGGTTTGATCTTCCTCAAGACGGAGATGTAGTTTATCAAGTAAAAGATATGCAAGGTAGAATTCTATTATCGAATAAAGCTAGCTACACAGCAGGACATCATGAGATACAAGTAAACCAAGAGCAAGTAGATATTGCATCAGGGGTACTTATATTAGAGTTAAGCTATGGCGAGGAAGTAGAGACGATACAGATGATTAAGATTAGATAGTAAAAGTATTTAGTACAGAGTACTTAGTACTTAGACAAAAGTAAAAGCCCCTTGAATCTCTGACGAGATTTCTAGGGGCTTTTTACATGTGAATTACGTCCGAATAGATCCCATCGCTTCAAGCGATCAGATCTTTAGTACAAGTCATACAAGTGCATACGTGTTCGGGGGCTTCGACCCCGAACCTATTTAACCTTCTTACCCATGCTTGAACCCGAACTTACTTAATATCTAAGCACTAGAAATCCTTTCTAATACCAACGGATAATCTAAATAGTCCCATATGGGCGGGTAAGTCATAGCTGTCTAGATTCAAACTATTAAGGTGATTGCGATAATTAAGTTTGGATTGGATAGGTAGATCTGAGCTAATTGTTTTACCGACAACGAGCGATGTACTCAAGCCAATGCCTAGTTGATCTTTGTATATCGGTGCTTCCGCAGATATAGTACTCGCTTGCAGAGTGAGATAAATACTTATTGAGCGGTATTCCTGTTAGAAAAGATATTCCAAATCCGAGATGACTACTTTCTGTACCTACTCTTAGCTTTCTGACTGCTTCGTACGATCCATTATCAAAGATTGCTCTAGTAGTGTTGTTTGATGTATTAGACCATTAGCAGATTGTGATCTGAATATTCTTGATCCAGCGAATTACCCACTCTTGTAATTCCGGAATTCATATCTATGACTTACATCCGTTGCGTAGCGTTGCTCATAAAGTTATTTATTTTAAAAATGATCTCATTCTTTCAAGTGGTCCCGCCTCTATCAAGCAACATTTTAAACTCCTGAGCTGGGAGTAGAAACCGCAAAGTCGCCTTCCAACTAAAAATGTGTATTATTGTGACGAGTTGAAGGTAGAGTTAATTCTAGTTAGACTCAATAAATAAAAATGTCCTTTCAGAAAATACGTTTATGGGGTATTACGGGAGGGGTGTATTGGTGAAAATTTAAAAAGAAAAAATGAAAAATTTTGTAGTTAGACAAATAGCTATGGCTATGGTTTTATGCATTTCCTTATCGTTATCTGCACAAGATGACATATGGTCCATGGAACTAAAGAAAGATCTTTATCAGGTCAATTGGTTGATACAAGCCTATGATGGTACAGTCTTAGTAGGTGGTGATAAGGCGATGGCTGGACTTCACCCTACCACAGGAGAGGTGATATGGACTAATACTGACTTAGTTGCTGTAGAGAAGCATACTGTGCAATTATTAGAAGGGTTGCCATACTTTGTTGCTAAAACAGTCAACTTAATGAATAAAGAAAGTATTCAAGTGATAGATGCGAGTACTGGACTGGCAATATTAAACACTAAGGACTCGGACTTATCTGTGATGGACTATACCGTCTATCCTGGACAAAATGCAATACTTTTTCAACTCAAAAAAGATAAGAGGTATGCATTGGCTTGGTATGATCTAGACAAAGGTGCTGCGATCTGGTCTTCAGATATTGACAAAGCTAAAGGAGGACTCAGAGGCTTGATTAAAGGTAGATCATCATTCTTAAAAAGAGAAGCTATCATTGTTGATGATCGAGTTATACTTGTATATAAAAAGATGCTAATAGGACTTAATAAATCAACGGGTGTACAAGAATGGGCCAAAGAGTATGATAAAGACATAGTCAGTATTACGGTAGAGCCTAAAGGCGAAAAGGTATACGTGGGAGTAGATAAAAAGTATGATATATTAAATGTAAAGACTGGTGAAGGTATTACTGCAGAAATGGGAAAACTTAGAGATAAGCTTGTAGATGTGAAATACAAACGTAATGAAATATACATGATGCACGAGAGTGGATTAAATATTTTAGATCCTGAAACGAATATGCTAAAATGGAAAAAACCGGATAAGCCTGGTAGAGCTGATCAAGTAATGAAAATCAAAAATGGCTATGTCGTTGTAACTAAAGAAGAGGCTTCTGGTAAAATATACTTGATTAATGATGAGGGCAAAAAAGTCTGGGATAAAGGAATCTCAGGGGCGATGGTTTATTCTAATATTTTGAAAAAGGGAATCTTTTATATCTCAGAAGAAAAGTCCAATATCCTAGATTATAAAAAAGGTGATAAGCTCATCGACAAGGATGTGAAAATTAAAGGAATCCCTGCTGTAGGGTATGATGATCAAGCCAATGAATTAGTTGTTTTTTCTGATAAAAAACTCTTTAGATTTAACTTAGATAAAGGTACTTCAGAGTTATTGGCAGAGGATATCAAATTCAAAAAGTTTAAAGACAAAGAAGACTGGGTACGTATTGATGTGAGAGAAAATGGATACTTTATCTCTTCGAGTCAGAATAACGCATTTGTCACTAAGACAGGAAAAGTGAAATTTAATAACCACTACAAACCAGTTAAATCAAGTGCTGTATTCGGTGCTCTAGCGACGATGAGTACGTCTGTGATGGGAGTGAATGTAATAGATCTAGCAAATGATCTTAAAGACATGGATAAGATGATGGCAGGATCGTTTCAAGATGCAAGCGAGGATGGTGCATATGAAAGTACTAAAGGAGTATTCTCAATGTCATCAGGTAATACGAATCTTCTAAGTGTAACACAGACTAGATATGACGCTACTAAGTCTGACAAGGACTTTGTATACATACTGATGCAAGGGGACAACGGAAAGCTTATTGCTAAAGTCAGTAAGGACTCTGGTAAGACGATCAAGTCGATCAAGATGAAAGAAAAAAGTCCGATTTACATTATGGATGATTATGAAAATAATATACTTTTTGTAGAAAAGTCAAATAACGTGATATGCAGAAGCTTAGCTAAGTAATCCATCACTTAGTGAGTTGTATTACATAGTGTATTTTGTATTATCAAAAGATTAGAAGAGAGACCTGATTACATTGTTTTCAGGTCTCTTTTATTATTTAGCTCTTATTTTTGACGTTCAATCTGATGCCTTTGATAGCCATTTTATAGTCTTTCAACGTTATTGTCATAAATAGTGTAATCCTTGTTATAGAAAAATTGTAATTTCAGAAGTATGAAAGAGACGGTAACTAAAAAGCTTTATTTGACTGCAGTCAAATCTTCAAGAGTAATAATGCTAATGCTAGGATTGATTACAATTGTGCAATTAGATGCTCAGCAAATGAATCAATATGGTCATATAACATTAAATGATGTGGGGCCTGACTTTGAGTTATTAGAAGACCACGGACATATCCATGTGTCTTATAACGATGCTATATTCGAAGGGAGTACAGTGATCGAGCTGTCTTCTGGCTTTGCTACTCTGACCAATACTTGTGGTAATACTCCGCCAACGATAAGTATATATACTGCTGACAATACCTTAAGAGAAGCCATCGCATTTGATCAAACAATCAATATTAGATCAGATCTCTTCAAGCGATACCTATATTTTAAGAATAACAAGAAGTGGACTATTCTAGATACTGAAACTTTCGAAGTTAGTACGGTCTCAGTATCGCATGATATATCGGTAATGGCGGACGGGAGTGCCATATATTATGATGATAACTCGATGGCAATAGTTATGACTACTCAGGCAATAGAAATAGACTTCATACCTCGTGCAATAGAAGTGGATAAGTATGATAATGTGTACGTTTTTGGTAAAGAGAAATGGATGCTTATTTCTGCAGACCAACAAACAACAAAGGAATATAAAGATGGTAGTTTATATGAAGTGGTTATAGATGATGGTCATGTACATTGGGTAGAGAAAAAGGTAAAAGGAGACTTTAATTACTATACTCATTACTCGTTGCAGAGTGGGAGCATTAAAAAGCTAGATAGTGTTTCATTTGATAGAATCGCTGTACAAAAGCCGATAAGCAATAACCGCAATAGAGGTCAAGATATACTATGCCCGATGTTCCCAGATTCTACGGATTATCCTTTTAGGGTAGGTAATAGCTATGCAGAGCATCAAAAATATGGTGGTACTCCATATTTACATCCGGGTATTGATTTATTGGGTTTTCCTGATCAAGAGATCTATGCTCCAGTTGGTGGCGTTGTTAAGGCGGTACTTACTACAGGTAGCTTTATTTATTGGAGACTAGCGCTAGGGTTAGAAGATACCGACGATACACAAGAGGGTTACTTATTTGCACATCTTGATCCAGCTACTATACCATTCACTATCGGTGATCGAGTACAAGCGGGTGATTATATAGGTTCGATAGTAGAGTGGCCGGTGGCAGATTTTCATCATTTGCACTTTGCTAGACTACAACATCAAGGGGAGATTTGGGATGGCAATTGGCTTACGAAAGATAATGTATTGGCAGATATTACAAACTTTAAAGATGAGTCTGCTCCTGTATTTGAAAATATATTTGGTGATGAGACGATTGGTTTTAGATCCGATAATGGTGTTGATTTCTTATTTGCCAATGAACTTAGAGGATCATTCGATATCGTATGCAGAGCCTATGACTTAAGTAATGATACTTGGAGGTTGGATGTCAATTCCTTATGGTATGAATTGATAGATCTAGATACTGATGAAGTAGTATTTGAGCAAGATGCGTTTACCTATGATTTTGTATTAGATGTATATGCAAGTAGCCAAAATACTACAGAGATTTTAGAGACCATTTACTCTACATTTGGCCCTTGGGAAAGTGAGGGTAACTACGACAGGAGACATTTTTTCCAGCAGGTGAGTCGATCCAATGGGGACGGTGTTATTGATGCCAATGATAAGTCGCATTACTTTGATAGTACTATGATACCAGACGGTAGTTACTTGCTGCGTATATATGCAGATGATGCAGTAGGCAATCAAAACTCAACAGAGATAGTAGTGAGAATTGCGAACCTGCCTGCTAGTACTAGCGATGAGCTAAATACACAGATTGAAATATTCCCTAATCCAAGTAACGGAAAGTTCCAAGTTGACGCCAAAGACACTTTCGTGGAATATTATGAAATAGTAAATACTTTGGGGCAGGTAGTTAAGGTTAAACAAAGACTAATAGTCAAACAAACTAATTTCTCTATCGAGGAAGCCGGAATATATCTATTTAATGGCTATGATGCCAATCATAAACAAGTAGTTACACGTAAGCTAGTTGTGGATTA
>CALDEO010000264.1 GCA_937942465.1 uncultured Saprospiraceae bacterium | reverse complement strand
ACATGAGTACTGTGATCGTCTATCTACAGAACGTGCTAAAAATGTAGCGAGTTACCTACTTGATCAAGGGATCGGCGCCAAAAGAGTTACATACAAAGGTTATGGTAAAAGAGAACCAATCGATACCAATGAATCACTCGCAGGTAGAAAGAAAAACCAACGAGTAGAAATGAAGATCGTATCTATTGATGGGTAATAGCATTTATGCTTATTATCGATCAAGAAAGTGATTTCGACATAATAATCATCTAACCGAGAATATAGCTTGTATTGAATTTTCACTGCAAGACTTCAATTAAAAAAGTAGAGTATATTTTACAATATACTCTACTTTTTGTTTTATAAATTTGGGTTTCGGTTATCAGATCAGTGCCTGATAACATTTATATTTATTCAACTTAAGCCCATAAGTTTTTAGGATATACACCATCATCGATCAGCTTATTCAACTTAGCTATAACAACTGGCTTATCTTCTTGATATGTCACACCAAACCAATTGGCATTTGACTGCAATGTAGTTGTCTTGATTCTACCCTCTTGGATCAATTGATCTACTACTAGTGGGATAAAGAATTCTGACTTAAGCTCCATTCCTCGTTCTTCGAGAAACTCAATGAACATACGTTCTGCATTATCAAAGAATCTAGCATCAAATGCCCATAGATTCATAGATACAAGCGTCTCTTCTGTTAATAATGACTCGCCATCACCGTCAGGATAAGCAATCTCATTGTTCTCTTTTCTTTTGATATTGATACACTCTACAACCTCTTCTAAAAATCCATCATCATCAGAGTAACATACTCCTCGATTGACCGTACCGTGATCAGATAGTGTATTGACTAGTTTGTATCCAACTACTGCAAAGTGTTCTTTAGATACATCTGTCTTAAAGAAATCTGCTAATGTCTGATATGCATCGACTCCATAGTAGTCATCAGCGTTGATCACTGCAAATGGCCCTTCAGTCTCCTCCGCTGCCATCATCACTGCATGAGCAGTACCCCAAGGTTTAGCTCTTTCAGGATTTATTTCTATTCCTTCAGGAATCTTATCAATCTCTTGTGTTACGTATGCAACTTCTATTTTATCACCAAACTTATCATCAAACACCTCTTTAAAAGCCCCTAAGAAGCTTTCTCTTACTATGAATACAACTTTACCAAATCCTGCTTTGATAGCGTCATAGATCGAGTAATCAATTATAGTCTCGCCATTAGGACCGAAAGGATCCATCTGCTTTAAGGCTCCATATCTACTGCCCATCCCTGCGGCTAATACAACTAATGTAGGTTTCATATATTTTTTTTTACTTTTAAAAATTCTCAATAATACACTTACCCTATATAGACGTAGGATAAACACAAAAGGCTACCCATGAGATAGCCTTTTATTATATTTTATTATTCTTTTATCATTAAAACATCATCAACTTAGATCTTTCACCACATGCTGCTTGACCAAAGTATCCGATACCCCAGTTAAGTTCAAATGTCAGACCTGCAAAAATAGGATGTGAGCTCTGCACTCCGTCCATATATAAGTTAACATCATTTGATGGTGCACCGATTGCATGACCATCACCGTTGACCATATCAGTAATACCATACTCAAATCTTAAACCAATGATACCGCTAAACCGACCATCATTACCAAAGAAATATGCACCAAATCCTATAACAGCAGCAATCTCATTGCTTTGATATGCACTTGTCACATCTATCGCATCCTCTCCTGTAAGTCCTGAAGTCACTTCATTAAGCAATGAAAACTTTGGTCCTATTTCGAAGTATCCAAGATTTTGACTATTCCTGTAAAGGGTGTAAATATCTACACTCTTGTATATTGTCTGTAAGTTTATCTGTGTAGGATTGGTCTCTACCTCTGATGAAGCCGTAGCAAACATGACATCTAATGCCAATCCTCCGTATCCATAATTGATTCCAATCTTACCACCATAAGAACTACCTGTACTGATCTCATATCCAAAAGCATCACTATCGGCAATCGCTTTATTGTATAACCCAGTAGCACCATACTGCGCTTTTATACCTGCATCAAACCACCATATATCGTTACGTTGAGCATTCAGTTGAATGAACATTAAGCATACTAGTAGGGTAAATAGATGTTTCATATTAAATTATAGTTGTTTTACAATAATGTAATAATAATGTTTTCAAAAGGAAATAACATATTAATCGGAAAGTAAATATGTACAAAATTGATTAAATCGACGAAAACTAGGACTTATTTCCAAATCCGTATTTGATTTGGTCTTTAAAAGTAGCTGGAAAATCCTCTACCCCGTCAAAACCCAATGGGATATCACGACCGTCATATGGTATGTAAGCTGTACCAAATAGGTAATCCCATATCGCTAAGGTTAAACCAAAATTGACTCCATTGCTGCGATCGCTTGGTATCTCTTTGGCGTGATGCCATATATGCATTTCAGGACTATTGAATAGAAACTTCATGATACGTGACAATATGAAATATCCGAATAATAGTGTTGATAAAACAAACACTACCTTAATCATTAAACTGTACGTATTTAGAAAGCTGATATCAGCAACACCAAATGCGCATAACAATCCGATAAATCCAGAAACTACAAGACCAGTCCATTTGCGATCAATCGTAATATTGGAATGATTGTAATGTCCAATCGCCAAAGTAAATATATGTACTATAAAAAACTCATGCAACCCTACTCCCAGCAAAGCCAAGGGTAGATATTCTATTGTACGATAGACAATAGTCTCCATCCAATGATATCTAAGATGCGCTGCAAATCCCATCTGCTCCACACTATGGTGAACCTTATGAAAATTCCATAAGAATGGTACTCTATGTAATAATCGATGTGTCCACCATTGTACAAAATCTCGTACAAAAAATACGGTCAGTAAGATAGACCATAATGGCCAACTATACATCGGATTGACAGCTGACAGATCGATACCACTGAGCATAACTACCCAACCGTTAAACAGCTTAACGATAACA
>CALDEO010000263.1 GCA_937942465.1 uncultured Saprospiraceae bacterium | reverse complement strand
TACCAGTTATTCATAGCTGTAGATCTTGTTTGATGCAAAAGTATCTAATTTTAAAATAGCTTAAGAAGTGATTTAATAACTAAGGTTAAAATGATATGTGATCGCTTGGAGCACAAGTTGAAATAAAATTTCAGCTTCATAGCCATAGCTATGGGGCTTAAATTATATGAAGAATTGTGTTTCGATGGTTTGCATAGGAATTAACATTATGTTTTTAAATCACTTCTTGACGTAATAACATGAACTCAGGAGAGTTATAAACAATTGTATTGTTAAATTTGTATTCCAAAACAAAAAAAGGAAATGAAATACTTTGTGAGCATCTTATTTTTAAGTTTCAGTTTGAGCCTTCAAGCTCAGGAAATTGAATTTTTTGTAGAGTTGAGTAACGACTCTATAATGATAGGTAACACGAGTCAATTAAAATTTACGATCCTGAATGGTAACGGAGATTTTCAAGCACCATCGCTAGAGGGTATTGATGTTGTTGCAGGACCTAATGTTGCTTCTTCTTTTAGTTTTGTCAATGGTCAGAGTAGCCAGGAGATGAGCTACACATATATTATGCAGCCATCAGAACTTGGTACTTTTATGATACCAAAGGCTGCGCTTGTCACAGATAGTGGAACATTACAAACAGAAGAAATAAAATATATGGTTGTACCTAATCCCGATGGAATACTCCAAGAAGATGGACAGTCATCGAGTCGCGGTCCTAGGCTTATGCCGCAACATCCGATAGAGTTAGATAAAGTAAAACCTAAGAAAAACCTGAGAAGAATATAATGATGAAGAATTACATTTTATTTGGACTTATTTTATTATTCGGCTCCAGCCTCAATAGTCAGGTAAGGTTTTATGCAAGTACGGATGCCAAAGAAGTACTGAAAGACTCCTACATTAAATACAGTATAGTACTAGAGAATGCACAGGGAGTTAACTTAAAGTCACCAAAATTTGATGGATTCAGTGTTGTTAATGGTCCTAGCGAGGCATCTAGTGTCAGTATCATGAATGGTAAACGGACGTCGAGCCTTAGTTACGTCTATACATTAATACCTCTTAAGTTGGGTCGACTGACCATAGATCCAGCCACGATAATGGTGAATAAAAAGAAACTAAAAACGAAGGCAGTCACAGTCAATGTATTACCCGCTCCCAAGCAAGGAGATCAACCAGGGGCATTCGCAGAGATGACTATCTCTGACAGCACTGCGGTGGTAGGACAGCGACTCGTCATGACCTATACATTGTTCTATGATATTAGATTGGATATAAGACGTGAAGAGCTGAGGTATGAAGATCCTTTTAAGGGATTTACAGCTGAGCGAATAAAAAACTACTCAAGACCATCAATTACTAGGAAAGTGATCAAGGGTAAAGAGTACTATGTCAAGATACTGGCAGAGACCTCCATGATACCTAAAGACACTGGGGACATTGTCATCAATGGAGCAAAGTTTAACCTACAAGTACCTAGCAATAATAATGCGTACGGTAGGATGAGATCGATGAAGGTTGTGGTAGCCAACTCCAATGACCTTAAGGTAAATGTCAAACCATTACCCCTGTCCAAACCATCCAATAACTCTGGTGCAATAGGGTCATACACCATATCGTCTACCGTCAATAAGAGGAATATCACAGAGGATGATGCAATCAATCTTACCTTAAAAATATCAGGTACCGGCATCTCCAAGGATGTCATAGCCCCTGAGTACGAGTCTACCGACAAGTTGGATATATATGATCCAAGCCTCATCTCTGAGAATGCATACATGCGTAATGGTAGCCTATATCACGAGATAGTTTACGAATACTTGATGGTACCAAAAACCACAGGTAGAGCGGTATTTGCACCGACTTTTACATTCTACGACACAGATAGTATGGAGTATCGGACGATTACCGCTACTGAGCATACATTCTCCGTAAGGAAAAGTAATGATGTGTCAAAAGTCGACGACATAGAAGCAATACAGCAAGAAGCCAATGAGCTCTTACCGATACAAACAGGGTTTAAATTAGATAAAAAATCACCTTCTTTTTATAAGTCAACGGGCTATTGGATTGTTTTAGTTTTGCTTTCGCTAATGTTATTATTGATGGGTGCTTATAAGTGGATATTAGTACAGAAAGAGAATGAAGATCCAGAAGTTAAAAAAGCTAAAGAGGCTCAAAAGGTGGCTTTGGACAAACTCAAACTTGCCAAAACATACTTAGATAAAAAAGAGATAAAACCATTTTACAAAGAGATATCGAATGCCATGCTAGGCTATGTAAGCGACAAACTCAAGTTGGATACTGCAGATATCACCAAGACTAATGTCGCAACTAAGTTGCAAGAAATATCGGTATCACAACAAGACACCGATCGATTTATCAAACTTCTCAACAATAGTGAAATGGCCTTGTATGCAGGGAGCCAAGATGCCGAGAGTATGCAACTATCTTACAATGATGCGATAACATTGATATCGGACATAGAGGCACAGTTGGTTTAATTGAAAATTGAAAAGGGAAAATTGAAAGTGCTTAATTAGCGAGTACAGATATGAACCACAAGTACACTAAGATCACTCAGTTTTTTCTAGTGCAGTGTTTTTTCTAAGTTATGCTTGCATTTTCTAAATTGCGTAAA
>CALDEO010000262.1 GCA_937942465.1 uncultured Saprospiraceae bacterium | reverse complement strand
CAATCGGGTCTGAGATATTGCAAATCATCGAAGATGAAAACCTGCAAAAGCATGCGCTAGAAATGGGCAGTTACATCTTACAAAGGTTAAAAGAACTACAACAAAACCACCCAATCATCGGTGATATCCGTGGTCATGGTTTATTCTTGGGGATGGAGCTGGTACTAGATCGAGATACATTAGCTCCAGCTGATAAAGAGACGGCATACCTTGCCAATAGAATGCGAGAACTTGGATTTTTGATGAGTACAGATGGACCTTATCTTAATGTGATCAAGATCAAGCCCCCGATGTGTATCGGTAAAGAAAATATAGATCTATTGATGCACTACTTGGACAAAGTGTTACATGAAGACTTGATAAGAATGCGTATTAAATAAGTTTTAGCTTACACTCTAAAAATGATAGAAAATGGAAGCAATTAAACTCTGCAAGACACTTAACCAAGATTAGTATGTAAGTCCATAAGTTCTTTGCTATATTCGGGTCAAAATCACAATTGTATGAATAATAGACTTCCGAACTTAGGCCTCAGCCTTATTTTATGCTTTCTTAGCATCACTATTTTTGCACAAAAGGCACAATGGTCACTATCTGAAAGCCGCTCAATCGACTCTAAAGAAGAACAAGCTAGAGTCATTGTACCTAATGTCTACAAGGTTTTTGAAATCAACTATGAGCAGGCGGTAAGTCAACTCAAAAATACAATACAATCTAAAGCAATATCTAAGCGTTTATTCAGCTTGCCGATGCCTGATGGGTCTCTTGCAGTATTCGAAGTAGAAGAAACTTCAGTATTCGAAAAAGGACTGCAAGATCGATATCCTAACATTAGATCATTCACTGGTCACAAGGTAGATGATCGTCAAGTTGTAGCGAAATTTGGCTACAGCCAAAAAGGATTTCATGCTATGATCATGACACCAGGTAAGAGTCGTGTATTTATAGATCCGTATGCAACCACAACCAACAATAAATACATAAGTTATTACAAAAAAGACTACGATCGTCAACACGAATTTAGTTGTGGCACCGAGACTAGTAATGTAAACACCAATGAAGTAATAAGCCAAAGAGCAGGTGACTGCCAACTACGAACATACAGACTTGCACTTGCATGTACTGGAGAGTATGCTACATACCACGGAGGCACGATTACCTCTGTACTTGCAGAGTATAATATCGCAATGACTCGAATCAATGGCATCTATGAGACTGACCTTGGTATCACAATGATACTTATCGCAAATACAGATGAGCTGATATTTCTCAATGGCAATAGTGATCCATATACTAATAATAATGGTGGTACTATGCTTGGTGAAAACCAAAGCACTATTGACAATATAATCGGAGATGATGGATATGATATTGGCCATGTATTCAGCACAGGTGGTGGTGGAATTGCAAGGCTGCAATCTCCTTGTAACAATGGGATAAAAGCACAAGGAGTTACCGGATTAGGAGCTCCAGTCAACGACCCATTTTATGTAGACTATGTATGTCACGAGATAGGGCACCAGTTCGGTGCTAATCATACACAGAACAACAGTTGCCAGAGAAATACATCTACTTCTATGGAAGTAGGAAGTGCCAATACAATCATGGGGTATGCAGGTATCTGTGCTCCTAACAGCCAAGGTTTTAGTGATGATCACTTTCATGCTGTGAGTATTGCTGAGATTGCTAATAATGTAGTAAATGGAAGTGGAGGTAGCTGCGGTATTACAACTACAACCGACAACAATGCACCAACAATCAATCAGTCAACAACAAGCTTTAATGTACCGATTGCTACTCCATTCGTATTGACGGCTGAGGCTGAAGATACTGATGGTGATGCCCTCACATACTGCTGGGAGCAATACGATAATGAGATAGCAACGATGCCACCTTTAACAACAAATACACAAGGACCTGCATTTATCTCTAAGTCTCCAGTATCGAGTCCCGCGAGATACTTCCCTAGTCTTAATAATATACTTACCAATACTAATCCTGAGTGGGAAGTAATCCCATTCGTAAGTAGAGAGATGAACTTTAGATGTACGGTAAGAGATAATAATAGTCTTGTAGGATGTACCGCTGAAGATGACTTGGTCTTAAACTTCCATAGTGAAGCAGGACCATTTCTTGTAGAATCTCCTAACACCAATGTGACGTGGAGCTCTACTGATATGGAAACTGTCACATGGGATGTTGCAGGTACTGATGCTGCACCGATCAGCTGTGCCAATGTGGATATCCTGATATCAACAGATGGAGGACTTACTTATGAAATCATTGTAGCTGAGAACATACCAAATACCGGAATGCATACGCTTACGGTACCAGACATACAGACGGATGAAGCTAGATTGATGATACGATGCAGTGATAATGTATTTTTTGATATTTCAGATACTGACTTTTCTATTACCACTCCATTCACTGTAGCACTTAGCTCTAGTAGTGTTGTTGCATGTGTTGGAGACGATGCATCTATTGAGATTAATACACTAGCATTTCAAGGATTCACGGGAACTGTAGACTTAGCTGTTGATGGGTTACCAGGTACAACGACAGCAACATTTGGTGCTAATCCACTTACTGTTACCGAATCTACCGTAATGGATATAATAAATATCAACGGTGCTCCAGGCACATACACTGCAACTCTGACAGCTACAGGTACTGATATAACACTTACTAAGACATTCGATATCACGATACAACCTTCTAGTTTCACCAACTTCGCATTGCTCACTCCTAATGATGGACAGCAAGCATTAAATACTAATGGAGTACTAGACTGGACAGCATTAGATGGTATCCTCAATTATAATATTGAAATTGCAACGGACTACTTATTTACCAATGTAGTCTATAGTGCCAATGAAGTATCTGCAAGCTCCATAAACTATAGTGGGCTTCTTGATAACACCGTATACTATTGGAGAGCTAAGGCCAATACAATATGTACAGATGATGCTTTCACGGAGGTATTTGCCTTCCAAACTCAAGGTATTAACTGTAATACATATCTGGCTGATAACTTACCGCTTGAGATATCAATTCCTAATGCATCTGTAGTGACTAGTACGCTACGAGTACAGAATCAAGGAAACTATAACAGTATCACGTGCTACATAGGTATGGACCATACTTGGATAGGAGATATCAAAATAGACCTAAGTACGCCATCAGGTACAAGCCTTAGTTTAGTAGATCAGATAGGGATCCCTGGTTCTAACTTTGGTTGTGATGCCGATAACTTATACACGATATTCTCGGATGCATCTATCAATAGCGCAGCGCAACTTGAAGGAGCTTGTGGAACATACGAAGACTCTTACCAGTCAATCACTCCATTCAGTAGTATCGAGGGTGAAGTAGTCAATGGTCTATGGGAGTTAACAGTAGAAGATTTTGTAAATAATGATGGTGGAGCTTTAAATAACTTCTATCTAGAGTTCTGTGAAGAAATCACAGTAGAAGAAGTCAATCTCCAAAAAGATATCCTGTATGTAAATAAAGGACTCAACAGAACAATCAATGAAAGTCTATTAAATGCTCCTGAGTCGCAAGCAGCAAACACAATCTACACTATAACGGCACTACCAAGTCACGGTACGATCGATAGAGACATATTACTAGACGGTAACTATACAGTGATGACGCTTGGGTCGTCATTCTCACAAAGAGATATAAATGATGGTAAGATGAGATACCAACACAATGGTAATACTGAGGTAAGTGACAACTTTAGATTTGATGTATTGACCAATGAATTTTCATGGGCTCACAATGAAGTATTTGAAATCGTAATCAGTCAAGAAACGTTTGTAGGAACAGCATTGACAGCCCAAAATGCGCTATGCTTTGGCGAAGCAAATGGTAGTATCTATGCTGAAGTAATCGGTGGTATTGCTCCATATGAGTACAGCCTCGACGGTATCAATTACCAGTCTGACAATACATTTAACGGTATTGGAGCTGGTACATATACAATTACAATCAAAGATGCATCGCAGTCAGTCATCAGCTCTAACCCTGTGAATGTAGCTCAGCCTGAGCCTATAACTTTAGAATCAAACTTAGACTTATACAATCTTGTAATCAACGCAGAAGGTGGTAATGGAGACTATCAGTATAGTATCGATCAAGTAACTTATCAAGCAGATAATACGTTCTTAGATCTACCCAACGGGACCTATACCATCTATGCAAAAGATACAAATGACTGTATCGGTGAAAACACATTTACAATCGATATCGCTGCACTTAGTTTTGAGCGACTCGACGCTATCAATACGTTGTGCCCTGATGATATGTCAGGAGCTCTTGACTTCGTGGGTATGGGTGGTATATCACCTTATGTGTACAGCCTTGATGGCTCTAACTACTCCGAACAGAATAACTACACATCACTTGCTATCGGTAGCTATGATGTATATGTCAAAGATGCTGGAGGCAAGGTATATACTGAGTCCGTAACTATAGCGGAGCCAGACCCAATCGTAGCAACACCAACGATAAATATGACTGAAGCAACAATAGATGTAATCGGCGGTACTGCTCCATATGAGTACAGTATTGATGCAAGCAACTATACCTCAGATAATCTATTTTCATTTGACAATAATGGCAACTATACAATCTATGTAAGAGATGCCAACGCATGTCTGACATTAGTAACATTAGAGATTACAGCAGTCCCTGTATCGGCTGTAGCTGCAGTCAATGATGCAGTTTGCTTTGGTGGAGATTCTGGGTTCATCATCGTATCGGCTAGTAATGGTGTGATGCCATATGAGTACAGCCTCAATAGCGTTGACTATCAATCTTCTAATCAATTTGACAATCTTAATGCTGGTACATATATCGCTTATGTAAAGGATGCCAACGGAGTTGTATTTGAGATCAACAATCTAGTCGTAGCTCAGCCTAATGCTATCGCTGTAACGGCTACCTCTAACGGATTAGAAATAACAATAATTGCAAGTGGTGGTACCGGAGCATTAGAATACAGTATTGATGGTGGCGCTAGTTTTCAATCAAACAATGTATTCACAACTACGCAAGGTGGCGGCTCATACGATATCGTAGTGAGAGATGC
>CALDEO010000261.1 GCA_937942465.1 uncultured Saprospiraceae bacterium | reverse complement strand
TACCCATTTTTATAGAATAGGTTAGAGGCAGTTTCTATGATATGTTGCTTGACATCTGAATGTTTCACAATGCAAAGGTAGTCTATTTATTTTAAGTAGACAAGTCTGTCTGTTTTAGTGGTGAATGTATTGTTGAATACTGGTTTTTTAGTTAAATTTCATTGTTCTAATAAAAGACATCCGAACTTGGTTAGTTGCATTAGATAGGCAACCAGGTTTCGGAAATTGGTTTAAGGGTCTGAATTAAGAATGTTGATAATACCGTAAGGAAATTGTTTAATCAACACAATATTAAGTTGGTGAGATGCCACCCTAAAATTTAAAAAATGCGTTCGTCTGAAAGTACAATGACCCTACCTCAGTGACTAATTGACTATCCAGATTGTATGGGGCATAATTCATGGAAAGGTTGAGACCGATAGCTTTATTTTTAAAAACTACTTTTCCTAAGTTCAACCCAATCTCAAGGTTCACTGTCTCTGCTGCATGATACTTGTCATTGTCTTTTTGTACTTTTTTTTCAATGTCTGTAGAGACTACACCGAGATTTATACCAGTGACTAACTCTATAAATGCTTTGTTTTTATAATTTAATAATTCTCTACTTACATTGAAACCCATTGCAATAGTAGATGTAGGGATGTGATTTATTAGTTCATTCTCTATATTGAAAACAAGTTCTTCTTGATTTATTAGCCTTGTGAATATCGCCTTTAGTTCAATTGAGTATTTGTCACTAAAAGGAACCTTAATACCAAAACCCAATTGAGGACTCGGACTGAAATTTTCCTTCATTTTACCAATAGGGTTTCTAGCACCTAAATAGACAACCACTTGATAGAACCGTCGGTATACGTATTTCGATTTATAGTCTTTTATTAATTGTAGGTCTTCATATTCATTTGATTCAAAGGCTTTTTCAAACTCGTTAATGTTTTCTGAGAGTAAAAGAGAGATAGTTCTATCCTGAGGTAGTTGATTTTCATTTTCATCTAATATCTTCAGTGCAATGTTTTTTGTCCAAGCATCAAATTCACTATTCAGGCCGACATAGCCGTAATATGCCTTGCTTCTCTCATACCGTTCTTTAAAATTATTCTCTTTTGCTTCGTTTATTCGATTGATAAATTTTCTGAAATCATCTTCAAAATAAGATTTGTTTTCGCCGTAATTAAATGTGTCATTTTGTAATTCTAGGAGTATTTCGACTCTACGTACGACCTCAATGTTACCACATTCTCTATTCCATATTTCGAGTACATTTTGTATTGAATCAGTTTGATCTATAGTATAATCTACTATTACTCTTTGAGCATTTATAGATGTGGTTTCACAAGTTTTTACTGCTTTGCTAAGTCTATCTTCGAGATTTTGACTATAGATATCACACTGCATTATTAAAGCTACAACAAGTATTAGCAGCGATCTTATTAGGTTTTGATTATTCATACGATCCCTTTTTTAATTATATCCCTCAATGCGACAGTCGGTTATGACTTATTATATTATCTCCATTTTCCTTAATTGACTGTCTATTATAAAGTTAGGTAAAAAATAGTTAACCTAAATACGGACTTAATCTAGATAACTTTAAGTGTAGAGTTAATCCCAAATCAACAAATAAGGAAGCCTACCTGAGTAAGCCTCCTTAAATACTTTGTGATTCGCTATGGTTAGCATTCTTTAAATTTTAATCCATTAAACGTTTTTGCTGGGTTACCTCTTTCGATCTCAAGTTGAGAGGTCCATCGATCGGTATTAAAGCCTTGTTGAATAAGTTCATTTTGAGATTCAAGCTTTGCCATTAACTTTTGCATTGCTTTCTTTTTGTTTTGACTTTGTGATTTGCCATCACTTGCAGTGACAATGATACCAGTCTGATTATGGATTACTCTTATTGCTGTTTCTACCTTATTACGATGTTGCCCACCTGGGCCTGAGGCTCTATAGGTTTGAACATCTATGTCATTTATATCAATCTCTAACTTTTTAGGGATTTTGATTTCTTGACATTTGATAAACCAGTTTTTGCGTTTGTGGCTTTTTCTAATTGGACTCTGACATATCCATTGGATACTTCCTATCCAAGGATCTATCATTGCCCGATTATCTGTAGTTACTTTAAATACAATGGTCTCTATTGATTGATTTATCGATCCCTTTTTCTGGCTGATAACTTCAAAAGACGTCGCTGTACTTTCTAAGTATGTTCTAAATTTTTTCTGGACACCATCGACGGCTAGTCCACATTCATCAGGCCCTCGGCCTGCGGTGAATATTATGTATAATTGATTCTTCATTATTATTTGTCTCTATCCATTCTTACAATTCGAGGAGTAAATTTCCCAATAGTGTCTACTAGATCTGTCTGGTATGACATCACTTGCTCTAAGTTTTTATATGCATATGGCGACTCATCCAATGCACCTCCAATCAGTGCGACATCATTCTGTAAAAGTTGCTTTCTCATCGCACTTTTGGTGTTTCGAGATTTAGTTTCTTTACGGCTGTGTCTTCGACCTGCGCCATGAGATGCTGAGTTTATGGAGTCTATATTTCCTTTACCTTTTACGATAAATCCTGGGTCTGTCATAGATCCAGGTATAATACCAAGTACATCCTTACTAGCAGGTGTTGCTCCTTTACGATGCACAATCATCTCTTGACCATCTACTATTTCCTTCCATGCAAAGTTGTGGTGGTTTTCAATTTTTCCGATTGATTTTAAGCCCATTGACTTTGCAACATTCTTGTGTATTTGATCATGACAAGCACTAGCATAATCACCAGCTAAATTCATCGATAGCCAATACTCTTGACCACTTGTATGATCCATATCTAGCCAGGCCAGATGCCTCATGTTGTATGGTAGATTTGATTCTTTACTTGCTATATCTGAATAAAATTTAGCAATACTGGCACCAAAACCACGCGAACCAGAATGTGCTAAAAGACCTAAATAATGTCCAGCTGGTAGTCCTACATGTTCGTCATTTTTCAATTCAACTAGACCCCATTCTACAAAGTGATTTCCAGAGCCTGAAGATCCTAATTGACGTGCAGCTTTGGACTTTAATTTCTTAAGTAATGGCGTTTCGTTAAATACGTCTCTATCAAGAAAGTTATGCTCCTGCTGGAATCGCACAACCTTAGATATCCCGAAAGCAGTATTGTCTTTAATAGACTGCATAAATTTATGTTCGTGCATTTTTAAAAACCGCTCTGTGACATCATAAAGTGTAAGACTCATTCTGCAGCCGATATCCATGCCTATAGCATAGGGTATAATTGTGTTGTCAGTTGCTAGGACTCCACCGATAGGCAATCCGTAACCAAGGTGACTATCTGGCATCAATGCTGCTTTACTTACGACAGGCAATCTCATAGCAGTTTTCATTTGCTCGTATGCATTGTCTTTTATCAATGGTCTACCGAATACATTTAAAACAACATCTCTGTCATTAAGGGCAATCGGTTCTATTGCTTTAACTATAGGTTCATGAAACTCGAAAGCTAGGCTAGCTAAAACTGCGTCTTGAATATAATTTTGTGGTTCATCTTTTACTTTTTTAATGATTTCTAAATGCTCTATTATGGTATTGTGTTTGTAATGTTTTTTTAAAATTGACATCGCTATTGATATCGTTTTATTGGAATGTATTCCAATTTTATTGAAGTCTTTGCTTCTAAGTTTGTTAGCCATGTGGCATAGTGATTTAAGTCAAAAGAGAGTCCTCTTTGACAATTTTTCAATAAGTGTTTGATGCTTAAACCGTAACCTAGTATAAATAGAAGATAAGACTCCAAGCGAGTGCTTGACAGTGTATGAATCCCAATATTTGAATAAAAAAAGCCCGATCAAATGACCTGGCAGAAATACAACATAGATGTGGTATTACCTTCTATTTAAGGTCACAAGTACTGATATGTTTTTTCTGCTCCATCATAATATTTCCGTTTAAAGGTGAGGAAATTTCTTATTCAAAGGTATATCATTTATTTCAATATTGAAACAAGTAGCAACATTTTAATTTTTGGTGTAGGTGGAGTTTTGGAGTTGCTTATAAACTAGCTATGATTGTTGGTACAAAGAAGTTAAGGCATAGTCACTCTTTGATTAACCTAAAATGGGAAAGTGTACTAAGTTCGTGTTGCATACTGTAGACATGATTGTATGTGGTCTCAAATGAATACATTTAGTTTAAGTATAGACATAGGCTAATAACAGATCACACATCCAGTATCATATCTATAATTTCACGATGACACTTATAGTTGGTATAAGAATCAATCTTTGTGAATGGTATCAAGGGGCGAGTATTAAGAGTGAATTGTGTTTCTCCATCAAGGGTAGTTGTCGTGATAGTACTTGTGCTCATTCTTGTGATTCCTCTCCAGTTACTTTTGTTTATGACTTTGCCATTAAAGCTGACTTTACCAATGTAATCACCGCTATTGGATATCTGTGTTGAGAGTTCTTCGATGGACTTGGTGGTCTGCAATTGACTAGCATAATTTGTCTTTAGCCAGTTCTCATCATTTGGTCCGATACCTACTTCTCGGCTTCTCATTATTTGAACCTAATATTTGATTGCCGAACTGATAATCCCATAGATCACCCAGAAGAATGTATCAATTCTATCAGGAATAAAGTATTGAGCGACGCCTATGATAATCAATATGAATATCGTTTCGTTCATGACGATGTGAAGTAGCAATTTGGTGTTCATTTAATGAATGGGTCGTCTTATACAAGTTAAGTTTTGAATGATATAATAGTTACAAATGTTGAGCATCAATGAGCCTGTGCTTTGCCAGCACCACTAGGTATTCTAATATTCTCTACAAGCTCTTGAACTTCTTGAGGTGGATCAGGTGTAAACTTAGATACAATGATAGATACTACGAAGTTGGCAATCATAGCAGCGGTACCAAATCCTTCAGGAGATATACCAAACCACCACTCTTCTTTAGTACCACCTCCAAACCAGTCAAACTTGAACTTAGTCATATAGAATAGCATCAACAAGATCCCAACGATCATTCCAGTAATGGCACCTTGTTTATTCATTTTTTTACTAAAAATACCCATTATTATAGCGGGGAAAAATGAGGCTGCTGCCAATCCAAATGCAAGTGCAACGGTGGCTGCGACAAAATCTGGCGGGTTGATCCCAAAATAACCAGCAACGCATACGGCTACAACTGCTGATAGTCGAGCTGCAATCAATTCTTCTTTATCAGTAATATCGGGCTTAAGCATTTTCTTGATGAGATCGTGAGATACTGATGCTGAAATAACCAATAGGAGACCTGCTGCAGTTGATAATGCTGCTGCCAATGCTCCGGCTGCTACCAATGCAATGACCCAATTGGGCAAACCTGCAATCTCAGGATTGGCAAGTACCATAATATCTTTATCGATCGTTAATTCATTTTTGTTGCTGTCACCTAAGTATTGGACTCTGCCGTCATTGTTTTTATCATCAAACGAGATGAGTCCAGTCTCCTCCCAAGAGCTAAACCATTGTGGCATATTAGAATATTCAACATTGTTGACGGTTTCTATCATATTTGCTCTTGCAAAAACAGCAATAGCTGGCGCTGTTGTGTACAGTATGGCTATAAATAATAATGCCCAACCTGCAGATTTACGAGCATCAGCAACTCTTTTAACCGTAAAAAACCGAACGATTACATGGGGCAATCCTGCTGTTCCTACCATTAATGCTGCTGTAATAAAGAAAACATCAAGCTTGGATTTACTACCAGAAGTATATTCTGCAAATCCGAGTTCTCGATGAAGCCCATCGAGCTTATCCAATATATATACTCCTTGAGCATCGGCTCCACCAAATCCCAATTGGGGGATCACACTATCGGTCATTTGTATCGATATGAAAATGGCAGGTACCATGAATGCAAATATCAAAACACAATATTGAGCCACTTGAGTATAGGTTATCCCTTTCATTCCGCCAAGTACAGCGTAGAATAGCACGATGATCATACCTATAATAACTCCAGTATTTATATCCACTTCTAAGAAGCGAGAGAATACGAGTCCGACACCTCTCATCTGACCGGCAACGTAAGTAAATGAAACCAATAAAGCACAAAACACGGCTACACTTCTAGCAGTGTTGGAGTAGTAACGGTCACCGATAAAATCAGGGACTGTGAATTTTCCAAATTTACGCAAGTAGGGTGCTAACAGCAATGCTAAGAGCACATAACCTCCTGTCCAGCCCATTAGATATACAGAACCATCATAACCACTAAAAGAAATGAGCCCAGCCATTGAAATAAATGAAGCAGCAGACATCCAATCTGCGGCAGTAGCAAGTCCATTGGCTAATGGAGATACATCACCACCCGCGACGTAAAACTCTTTTGTAGAGCCGGCTCTTGACCATATGGCGATGCCGATGTATAAAGTAAATGTGATTCCAACAAGAATCCATGTCCAAGTTTGAATATCCATGATCTAGTCGTTTAAATTGTACTTAGCATCAAGCTTATTCATCAGCCTGATGTAAACAAAAATGAGTATTACGAAGACATAAATAGAGCCTTGCTGAGCAAACCAAAATCCAAGTTTGAATCCTCCCATACGAATATGATTTAGCTCATCTACCAATAGTATTCCGAAACCAAAAGAAACTATAAACCAAATAGACAATAAGATGGCTAGGTATTTAAGATTCGTTTTCCAATAAGCTTTGTGATTCTCATTTTCCATAAAGATTAATTTTGGGCTTCTTGCAATATAAAATATTTTAGCCAATAAATGATATCTATATGGATTGACATCGGCATTAATAATTTTTAGAATATAGAAGTCAATAAAATATAATGAGCATGGAGTTATACAATTTGCATTAAGCTAATTTTAATCCCAATAATGCGAATTTATGACTTCTTTAAAACTGAAGTTGTTGCAAATAAACGAGTCGCGTCGTCATATGTATACACGGAAATATAACGAGCTGTTAAGTCAATGATTATCATCAATAATACATTGATATAATTACCGGTATTACCGATACGTACAAGTAGATGTATTCATTGATTGACGGTATAAAATTAGGTAAATAGCTGCGTATGTCCTCCATTTATTGCTGAGTACCCTGTGCTGCGTTGAATCATGTGTAGGTTAATACATGATGATCGATTCCACGAAAGTGGTAACTATCGTAAAGAATTGCAAATTGATACAACGTTATTTTACTAGGGTTATACTTCACTATATATTCTTGCGAATGTCTTGCTAGCTTTAGTTAAAATACTCCATAAGTCCGATGATCCCATTGTAAGAGATCACTAACGAAAAGAACAATGAAGCGTACAGACCAATATGTACAAAGGCACTGGTTTTGTAATTTTTCATTACCCTCTTATTGCGAATCATAAGGATAATACCGATGATCACTGCGGGAAGTACAAATACATTAAAGACTTGAGATAGGATCTGCATTTCGATCGGGTTGGCACCAAATACTGGAACAATAAGTGCTACTAGACATGCAATGAATGTAACAACTCTAAACTGTCGAGAATTTGTATCTAAGGTACCTGACTGATAATCGGCAAGCAGTAATGGTGCAATAAGTAGACATGGAAATATAGATGAAAGTCCTGCACTTAAAGTACCGAAAAAGAAAATCGTAACGGCTAGATTGCCAGCTACAGGCTCGAGAGTATTAGCCATGTCAAGTACTTGAGTGACTGGTTGGCCTCCATGAAATAATGCCCCCGTTGCTACCGCCATTATCGAAGCACTGATGATAAATACTAATGTTGCAGCAATGATTGCATCCTTCTTTTGGTGATCTAGGTTGCTCTCATTCCACCCTTTACCTCTGAGAAATAAAGGTCTAGACAAGAATGTAGCCGATGCCATAGTCGTACCTACGAATGCTGCTACCATCATATTGCCTCCGGGTACATTGGGTATAGAAGGCATCAGTCCACCGATAACCTCTGACGGCAGTGGATGTACAAAGAACAATGATATAATGAATGACAAGCCCATAATCGATACGAATATGACCAAGATTTTTTCGAAGAAAGTGTACTTACCTACGAGCATCACAGAGTAAAATATAGTAATGATCGTAATAGCGATTGTTAATACTCCACCGTAATGGTATTGCTCTAGGCTCGGAAACTTCAAGGCAAAAAGCTCAAATATAATATTGGAAGATATGCCTAAAATACCCATCAATGAATTCCACTGACCGAAGGTGATACCGACGATAATGAGGATCGCCAAAAACTTACCACCTTTGATATGTTTCCTAAATCCGTGGAGTGCAGTCTCACCAGATATCAATGCATAATTGCCATAGGCAAACATTAAAATCCCTGAAAATAGACAGCTCAATAAGAGTACCCATAGCAATTGCATCCCATAGGTGCTACCTGACACGATCATCGAAGTGACACTACCCGTACCTATGGTATACCCAATGGCAAATATCCCAGGGCCAAAGCCTAGAATCAGTAAAAGAATTTTTTGAATGATTGATTTTCCTTCTACTGACTGGGGCATAATGAAACACTTAATTGATGCTGAAAATGATGCGCTATGAGATTACTTCATAGCCATAAGTGTAGGAGATGCGTTTTTATATAATCCATAATAGCTTCACAACAATTATTGGATTATTGATAACAATCAAATCAACTTACTTATGATTCTTTAAAGTACGAAAAAGAAATAATTAGATCGTTGCTGTCAGAAAATAATTTAAAAACATAGGAATTACACATTATGAATGGATGAGGACTCTGTTGTTGTGAAGACAACTAAGTAGATTGAATTAACGCGTATCCTTAAGTTAATAGTTGGACTAGGTATAATCGGTCCTATTACATTGTTGTTGGCTTCATATTATGGTTTGGCCGATTGAGTTCTGAAAGCGATCAACTTGTGTTTGATTGCTGGTATTCTGATGATAAAACCAAGACCAACTATGATCGTATAGAACAACCATGCTTTATCCAAGATAGCAACATGTAAAAGACTTAAGAATATAGCTGCATAGGAGAAGGTCTGAAGTTTTTTCCACCCTGTACGTAAGCGTTTCATTGATTTTCTATTTGATGTAAAGAATAAGGGTATCAGTATCAATATTGCGATCAAACCCACTACATAGTTGACTTGTGTGAATGTCTCTATAAATCCTTCGGCTAGTAAGAAAATGATAAAATGTAGAAAACTCCAAATAGCAGTCGAGATACCCATGGCTTGTCTTACATAGAGATTGGTAACTCCGAATATTATAAAGAACGGGGTGCAACTGAGTACTAATGTCATCCATCTAATGGCAAACTCTCCCGTGACATGATAGAGCATATCTAGCGTAGATTCTGAGCCTGGGCCTTTATCAAATGTAATAGATAGACCGTCGGATAAATCAATGTTGATCATACCGAAAACAATAATTAAAGGGAGTATCGCCAATATGGTTACTATGATCCAACCGTAGTTTCGTTTTACAAAATTCATATCTAACTGATTTTAGTTCTAATAATTGACCGCAAATACTTCTATATGAGGAGTGTAACTTTAGAAGTTATTTATTGGGTAGGTTTAAAAAATTATCGATCGGCGCAATGATGTCCCAGTGTTCTACAATTTTGCTTTGATCTATACGAAATAGATCATAAAAAGCGACTTTATGTCCATCTACATACCCTTCGCTGGCGCTGAGCACTAGGTCGCCCTCGGCTATGACATGGTAGTTATCTTCAAACTTGAGAGAACCACCGCGGAGTTTCATTTTGACAATCTCCCATGCTAGACCGCTTACGCCATCACCTACATGACGGTTGTGCTGTATGTATAAGCCAAAGTTGAAAAACTTGATAGCGCCACCATCTTCACGTATTAGACATTGATCGACAAATCGTTTTACTAAGGCACGATTGGTGTCAGTCTTTGCTATTTGATTAGATATCGTCGGACCATCAATCTCCGAATGTTTATCGGGGTTGAGCCCAATGGAATCATGGACATTACTCCAGTGTTTCTGTATTTCTTGTTGCTTGATCTCTACAATATCCCATCTAAATCGCAAGGTATCTCCAAGCATACGGCTATGTACGGCAACTAATGAGTCGTCCTGTAATATCCGTATTGGGTGTATTTGCGTAAAGCTAGAATCAGTGTTTCTTATTGTTGTGAATGCTTTTTTCTGGCCGCCCCAGTGCTGGTCGTAACTCAAAAAGTCATCACTTAAAAGGGTATCGAGTATATGGTCATTGTTCTTAGCAGCGGTTACAAATTGATAAGCCATTTGTTTTTCCGTGGAGAGGTCTGATATGTACTCCTGTGACAGTGCAACAGGGGCACTGTATATTACTTTCTTAGAACAACTTGTAACTCCGATCAGACAAATGACACCTAGCAAGCAGCTTAAATAGTTGATCTGTGTAGGTAGTATCATCTTCTTGATATGAGTTATATATTTAAAGTTAAAACCGAGATTACTTTATAGTAACTAAGACCGCTTTACCTCCAAAAATGGATTCAAATTTGTACTTTTCATTACGACTGATCGTTTTTAAAAATACTTGAGTTTGTGCCATGTCTGCATTGTCTACATAGATGATTGTATCCTTGTGATAAGTATGTTCGAGCATTTGGAAAAGTGGAAGATATAGGTCTTTCCATCCATCGAGTAACAACAGATCGATAGGGTAGTTATGATCTTTCAATGTCTCTAATGCATTACCTACTCTGACTTCGATAAGCTCATTTACACCAGCTAGTTTAAAGTTTTCGATTGCTTTTTCGGCTTTAGACTCGATGAGTTCTGTAGTGATGATACTCCCTTTGGTCTGTAGTGCTCCGAGTGCTAGGTATAGAGCAGATATACCAAATGAAGTCCCAAATTCTACGATGTTCTGGATGTTATTATTTTTGATTAACGCTACTAGGTCTTCACCTTGTTCTTTTGATATCGATAGGTATACATTTTTAAGATCTGCTGGTTGTACAGGTCTGAATGCACTTTTGGCCATGCCTTTCATTGCTTTAAGCATATCATACTTAGAGTCATTAAATAAATGTACTAAGGTTGATTCTATTTGATTTTGTTGTGAAATGTTCATAGTGATTTTTTAAAATGAGAGGAATACCAAGAATGCCGATATTCCTCTCTGGGTGTAAATAATAAGGGTGTTTTTAATGTCTTAAATTATGTAGTATAATTCTAAAAACTATTGGGGTATCATAAATGGAGATTGGTACTATTAGAACTTGCCATTGGTATTTTTCCAATCTGACTCCGCAGGGATCGGTGCTATTACATCCCAGTGTTCTACGATCTGACCATTTTCCATTCTGAAAAGATCATAGAATGCCGTATGCTCACCTTTACCAAACTTACCTTCACTCATCGTCAGGACAAAGTTTCCTTGTCCTAGTACTTTATGAAGTTTTGTGTATTCCATTACCAATCCGTTGTCAGCAAAATATTTCATTGCTGCTCCAAATCCATCTAAACCATCCGCAACAGCAGGGTTGTGTTGGATATAGTTGGTAGGATTGATGTAAGTCGTCAATTTATCCATTTGGTGATTTAGTAGCACATTCGTTATAAAGTCTTTAGCTACTTTTTTATTGGCTTCAGTCTTATCAAGATCAGTGATCTTCGTTGCTCCATCAAATTGTGTTCTACCACTTGGGTTAGGCTTTTGTACTTCTAGTAAGTTATCCCAGTGTTCTACGATCTGACCATTTTCAAATCTGAATACATCAAAACCTGCTTTAGGACCATAGAAGTCATACTCTGTATGTGTGAATACATACTCACCGTCCTCAAATGCACGGATCACATTCGCCTTGAATCCTCCTGGAGGTGCATGTTGCATCACTGCTCCAAAACCAGCTAAGCCATCAGCAACACCTAAGTTATGTTGGATGTATTTAGTAGGATTGATATAAGAGATTGGTGTCTGATCACCTGTGTTAAAACTATTGAGTAGAGCTACTACTTTATCTTTTTTTGATAATTCCATACTGCTTTTTATTGAGGTTAATGTTTGATATCGTCCCATAGCCATAGATGATTGGTCCATCATACCCATAAACTGTCCAGCTATAGGAGCTGACATAAATGGCTTCAATGAAGCATCTGATAACTCTTTACTTGCCCAGTACACTGCAACGGCCTGTCTGCCATTATCGTTAACACCTGTTAGTCTTTGTAAAAAACCATCTCTTTTGCTCGTAAAGTCAGTTTCAACTCTTTGATTAAGCATGTCAAACTTCTTGATGTCTGTCCCTGGGGCTACATCAAAAGTCATGATTTCTATAAATTGACTCTTGTCTGCGTCAAATGGCTTATCCATTGTGTATCGAGCCATCTTCATAGTAGGTCCGTCGATCATGGCAGCATAATCAGCAACAGATGCGTCGGTCATAAACTTACCCATCGAAGCTTCTGCATCAGCCATTTTCTTCCAGAAAACAACTACAACGTATTCACCTTTTTCATTGATTCCACTTTGACGTTTGATAAATCCCGGTTGCTTACTTGTGAAGTCGTTTTGTACTTGTAAATCTCTTTTGCTAAAGTCCATTGAGTTGACACCTTTGTTGATGTTGAAACTCGTGACTTCCATGATAGTCATATCTTTCATAGTTGATGATTTTTGAGGTATCTCCATATTGTTTTTGCTAGAGGTACAACTTGTAAGCATTAAGCCGATACAAGCCAAGAGTAATGTGTATTTCATATTTTTAAAATTGTATTTAGTTGGTTAAAAGTATTAGGAGTTATTGTTTGTTAAGCAAGGATTTCATTTTGATAATTGCCAGTATTTCTGGTGTAATAAACAGTAGTATGTATACGGCGTATATGACTGCAGATGGCATACCCATAATGTCTGATGCAGCAGTACCGAACATGTCAAAAAACTCAGTCACCAATCTCATCAAGAATGCTAGTCCAATCAATGCAGGATTCTTAGATAGTAAGGCATAGATCATGACTACTCCCATTGCAATATTACGAGCGGAGGTCATCCATATCGCCATATTATGAGCATTGGTATCTTCTGTAAATCCTGGTATGACTAGGTCAGGTTGGATGTATCCTAATACACCTAAGCACAATCCAAAGATTGCTAGCATGCCACCGAATAAGTTGATCCACATTGGGATTTTTATCTGCTTATCCATATTCTGAAATTCAAATTTGTAGTCCGCATTGAACTCTGTACTGTTAGCTATATACGATGCTTCGTTATCTGGTTATTGGTATCTTTTGTATTGATATTGAGATGCAATAACTTTCTTAATGAGTCATCTCCTTTGTCAGGAATATATTAGGCTTAAGTACTTCATCATTTTGGCTTTGTTAAATTAATACTACAAATCTACAGCAGATTGCAGGTGCTAACAATATCAAAATGAGAACATAAATGGTAAAAGTGTAACCGAGGCTAGTTGTCTTGCCTAAAGTGGAGTGGGGTTGTGTTGGTGTTTTTCTTAAAGAATTTTATCATATTGGTGGGTTCTTCAAACCCAGTTTTGTAACTAATCTCCTTAACAGATAATGAAGTAGAAACCAAAAAACGCTTGATCTCTATTATTACATAATCATCAATAAATGCCTTTACCGTTTTACCCGTGAGTTCTTTGACAACATCATTGAGGAACTTATAGGATATCAGCAACTTGGTAGCATAAAGTCTTGAATTTCGCGTATTTACATACTCTTGTTCAAGTAAGTTTTTGAATGAACTGAATATCTCTAACCAATGGATCTTAGTGCTGCCTTTGACTTGTTTTGTTCGTTCGGCTTTGAGAAGTAAGATGTGGAGGAGTGGTTGGAGTATCTCAGATTTTGCAAATTCATTGGGTATACTGTACTCATCATACATATGATGTGCAAGATCTATAATGCCGTTTTTTATATTTGAGTTATCGTGAATGACAGGAGTTTCGATATGATAATTGAATAACCTGTTTAAATTGATGCTATTTGAAGTGAAGTAGTAATGTTCGATAAATAGGCTACTGAAAACAAGGCAAAAACCTTCTGCATTTTTTAGCTCAGGGGTGAAATTATGTACCTGGTTTTTGGATACGAATATGGCACTTCCTTCGCTTAACTCGTAAGACTTAAAATCTACAAAGTGAGTATAGGTGTTTTTAGTAACAATCAATATAAAATAGAACTGTATCCTATGTGGAGTAAGTGGGTTATGGATACCTGATTGATTGATCTTCTCCGAAAGCTGGGTGAAGTTCATCACTTCAACATCCAAGTTTTTGTATCTATTAAAGAATATTTCCGGAACTGACTTTTCCATGTTCGTTGTTTATTGATCCTACGTGCTTACTTACAGAGCTCATTTTGATGGAAGGTAATGAAAATATTCAAGAGATGAATTTCTACCGATGTCAAGGACTTTTGTCTATTCTAGAATCTTATGGCTACACTAAGAGAACATAAAGGCCCTTCTTGATAAGAAGAGCTTTAGTGTTATATCGTTTATGTATTAGAGCTTTCTAGCTCAGTGTTTTCAGTAGGGTATTCGTAGCTAGTTTACCTAGGTCAGCGGATTATATCTTATTTAAGATTTAACTCCATATTATCGATTCTACGTTTGATCATATTGAGGGTGCCATCGAATAATACTCCATCTTCAACGGCTTTCTCGAGTAGTGGTAGATACTTATATCTCGTGGCTAGGCTATTGCTATGGTGTATGACTAGTGCTGGCGTAAAGTTGCTATCCTTACCGACAAGTTCTCTACTCGGATAACCGTGAATTTTAAATATGTTATCAATTTTGATAAGGTTGAGAGAGTCAATGAGTTGCATCTCTTCGCTTATTTTTTCTTTCATTAGTGGGGTTACGTTTTTAGCAGTCAATCGATTCCGTACTTCTTGATCATCTTTATGGATTTGCTCTAGTTCTCGGACAAGTTTAATGTTGAAGTTGGTGCTATCTTCTATCACCTTATTGGCTTCAAAATCCTTTGCTTCTTGCAACTTATTTGCAGCATATTGAGGATAAGAAATATCTGTTCTGAGTGTATTGCATAACGTTACAGATTGTTTGAATAAGGTCGTATCTAGTAAAACTAAATTCTTACCAAAGTTATGATGATCATATAGCCAGTACGATTCGTAGATATCTTCACATAGTGAGGTATTCTCTTCTATAGCCTCGTCCAATAATTTGAAAGCCAATTTAGGATCGGCATCTAGATTTGCAAGTTGAACAGCAGCACCATATTTGTCATTTGTTTTGTACGCATCACGCAGTAAGCCCGCATACTTATCGTAGGTGCCCTGCGACATGTCTTCAGTCTTGGAAGGTACCTGATTTTTTTGCTCAGGTGTACAAGAGATTATGATTACCAACACCATGGATAATAAGAGGTAACAAGTAGATTTCACACGTTTTTTCATTGTTATTTATTTTGGTCAATGTTCCGTTTTTGCGATCGATTCATTGGAAGTCAGCAAGGTGAGCTGTCTAGCAATTTGTACTTATTATCTCGTTGCTAACATGAGTCGATCGTACTGCTTTAAGATAAAAAATGTTTTACTGTTTACAAACTATTAATTGTGTTGCTCTGTGGGACTTCGCGTTCTTTATTCGACTTTAAGTCTAATAATATACTTTTTTAAAAGAGTGGATAATCGTAGAACATATAATGAACCGTAATACTTGCTCTAGACTACAAGCAATAAAACACAAAGGCCCTTCTTGATAAGAAGAGCCTTGTTACAATTTATAGTATATGTTATTTGAGCTTTCTAGTTCAGTGTTTTCAATAGAGTCTCTGCAGCTAGTTTACCTAG
>CALDEO010000260.1 GCA_937942465.1 uncultured Saprospiraceae bacterium | reverse complement strand
ACTACCTATCACGATTACATATGGCACAGCCTTAGCATTGGCATATTTCATCTGTTTCTTCATTTTGACAGGCTCAGGATACATGTCTGAGGCAATATTCGCTTGACGCAATTTCTTGACAATGTTGTATCCATATCGATGACATGCATCATCCATAGCGAGTACGATCACCTTAATATTAGCATCTACTTGATCATCAAACAACTCGAGCTCTGTCATGACATCATATATCCTCGCAGCTCCAAATGAGATACCAACTCCTGACATATCTTTCATACCGAATACGCCAGTAAGATCATCATATCGACCACCACCACCGATACTACCCATCTTGACATCATTAGCAGCAACCTCCACAATACATCCCGTATAGTAGTTGAGTCCTCTTGCAAGCGTAGGTGTAAAACTGATATCAGCTGACTCTACTCCCATGTAGTCGTAACATTGTTGCATTTCTTCTATTCCTTTCTTTCCTGACTCACTTGTGATCTTACTACTGAACTCCGTAAAATCGGTAGTTGCTAATAGATCAAATATGATATCTATCGACTCTTGTCGAATATCCTTAGACAACAACTCCTTAGTGACTCCATCTTGTCCGATCTTGTCGAGCTTATCGATGGCAATCGTCATATCCATAAATTGCGCTGCAATATCTGCTTGCTCTGCGATACCTAAGAGTATTTTTCTGTTATTGAGTTTTACGGTTACATTTATTTTCAATGCTTTGAATACTTCCAAATATATCTGCATTAACTCTGCCTCATACATCAGGGAGTCGCTACCTACAACATCTACATCACACTGATAGAACTCTTGGTATCTACCTTTCTGTGGTCGATCTGCTCTCCAGACCGGTTGTATTTGATATCTCTTAAATGGAAAAGCGAGATCATTCTGATGCATGACAACATACCTTGCAAAGGGTACTGTCAAGTCATATCTAAGTCCTCGCTTTGATATAGAAGAAGTTAGTTTTTGGCTGTTTTTTGATTCCAACGCATCTTTATCGGCTTTCGCCAAATAGTCTCCATTATTCAATACCTTGAAGAGTAACTTATCCCCTTCTTCACCATACTTACCTGTAAGTGTATCTAGAGCCTCCATTGTAGGAGTTTCGATCGGCAAGTAACCATATTTTTTAAATACAGACTCGATCGTATCGAATATAAAACGTCTTCTTTGGACTTCTTTGGGTAGAAAATCTCTGGTACCTTTAGGAATACTTGGCTTCATCATGTTCTATATCACTGAGTTGAACTGACTTAAAAATCGTACATCATTCTCAAAGAACATACGTATATCACTGATGTCATACATCTGCATTGCTGATCGCTCTATACCGATACCAAATGCAAATCCTGTATACTTCTCAGGATCAATATTACAATTTTTTAATACATTCGGATCTACCATACCACAACCCAATACTTCTAGCCATCCTGTCCCTTTGGTCAGTCTCTTGGCTGTATCATTGTCAGTACCCATCCATACATCCATCTCGGCACTAGGCTCTGTGAACGGAAAATAACTAGGTCTTAATCTAATCTTTGTTTCTGGACCATACATCTCCTTGGCAAAGTACATCAGTGTCTGCTTCATATCAGCAAACGATACATTCTCATCGATGTACAATCCTTCAACTTGATGAAACTGGCAATGTGATCTTGCAGAAATCGTCTCGTTACGGTATACTCTACCTGGAGCGATTATTCTGATAGGTGGCTCCGTAGTCGTCATGACTCTAGACTGTACCGATGAAGTATGCGTACGTAGTAAGTGCTCTGTAGAATTTAACAGATAGAATGTATCCTGCATATCTCTTGCAGGGTGATCATCCGGAGTATTCATGGCAGTAAAATTGTGCCAGTCATCTTCGATTTCTCGCTCTTCTGCTACTGCAAATCCAATTCTTTCGAATATTTTGATCAATCTATTCATCACCATCGAGATCGGATGTCTAGAGCCTATGCCCGATATCGGAGTAGGCAATGACAGATCAAGAGATGCTGCTTCGTCAGATTGTGCTACTTTAGCTAAGTCCAACTTAGAGCTATCATATTTATCTTGAGCAGTCTGCTTCAATGTATTCATCGTCTGACCGAACTCTTTTTTACGAGAGTTATCTACATTTTTGATCTCAGCAAATAGTGGTTTAATACTATTCTTACTACCTAGATACTCTATCCTAAACTTCTCTAATGATTCCATATCTGCTATCTCAGTAGCTACGATATGATCGATAAGTTTTTGCACTTTTTCAAATACGTCCATGTTGGATTTTTTTACTATTCCGTAAAGGTAAACCTTTCAAACAAGATGAGGAAGTGATTTAAAAACATATCATCAACTCATTTACATATCACTGATAATCAATAGCTCAGGCAGATATGAAATTTCAATCTATTGACCGAGCTACCTTGTATCTATTAAAATAATATCACCCCATCTACGACTCCTATTAATATACCCTATCGTCTTGCAATAAATAAAACACCACCACGAGGGTATCATTTTATTTATTTTGCACGTTATTGCTTTAATTCTTAGAATCAAGGCAGGTCGATAACCAAGATCTTACACTCTTAAGCCTCCATTGCATCCTAGAATAGTACGCTTAATGATAGAACGATGACGATAGCCAGACCTACGATCAAACACATATTTGAATTACAATTGGTATTGTTTATTCTAGGTTTATTTTTTTCTCAATTTATATTGTCAGCGGTTACTGGTACACTTGTCATTACAGCATTTGTAGCATATATGTCCAATCGACATTCTAACCCATTTGATTGGAAGCGATATCTTAAAGACTACCAATATGTAGCATTGAGTCTCATATTTGTGGCAGTTGTGATATCAGGGGTTAACTCTAGTAATACCGGGGAATGGTTACATCAAGTCAAAATGAAAGTCATTTTCTTGGTTTTGCCCTGGGCATTTTACTACATGCAGCTATATTATCGAATAGACTACATGAAATACCTGTATATCTTTGTAGCTGTTGCCGCAGTATCTACGATCCCTATTGTATATAACTATGCGATGGACTTCGATGCTCTAACTAAAAAGCTGGGTCAAGGTCAAGCAATACCCACCAAAATAGATCATATTATTTATAGTCTTATCCTCGCATTTAGTGGTGTGAGCTCTTGTATACTATGGTATTTGCGAAAGCATAAAACTACCTGGCAATCGCTAGTCTGGCTAGTACTCGGACTATACCTCATCTCGGTACTACATTTACTGGCGGTACGGTCAGGGCTATTTACTTTTTATGCATCGTCAATACTTACTTTGATTGGTTTTATCATCTATAGTCGTAAGTACATATGGGGAGTCACACTACTTGCCATCATAATGACAGGACCAATAGCTGCTTACTATCTAGTGCCAAGTGTACATAAGAAACTAAACTACATGAAGTATGACTATGATATGTATAGCAAGGGTGATGCGAGCAATTATTCTGATAGTGGTAGGATATATAGTCTACAAGCGGGCTATGCCTTATGGAAAGAGAGTCCAATATTGGGCACAGGTATAGGTGACCTCAAAGAGGCATGTTCCGCTAAGTACAAACAGCTATTCTCATGGGAAAATAATTTAAAATTATATCCTCACAATCAATACCTGTTTGTATTAGCAGGAATGGGGGTATTAGGGTTTTTATTTTTTGTATTTGGACTATGCACTCCAATGGTAGTCAATCGCAATTACGCGAATATTTTTGTTGTCAATTTATATCTATTCTTTTTGTGCTCATTTATTGTGAATAACACGTTTGAGCGATCCGTAGGATTTAGTTTTTTTTGCTTTTGCTTACTTATAGTTTTGAGACCGAGTAGTATGCAAAAGAAAGAAGAACTGTAGATTGTAATAAATTAAAGAGTGTAGGTTTTTTTCACATCATTTTCCAAGAAAGTTTTTGACCGCAATCTGAGCTCTCTCGACGATATCGTAATTGATATTGTAGTGCATGTACTTGCCATCCTTATTGGCATTTACAACACCAGCCATTCTTAAAATCTTAAGATGTTGGGATGTGATAGACTGTTCAATACGTAACGTATTATAAATCTTGTTGACATTAATTGACCCATTTTGGTCAATGAATTCAAGTATTTTCAGCCTTAAGGGGTGAGCCAAAGCTCTCATTAGTTCAGTAGAAACATGAAGTTTCTGACTATCGAAAGTAACCTTAGTCTTTCTCATGTAGTGTGTAGTTTCTTATAATTGTTGCGACCTTGACAACAAATATCAAAAACAAATTTCTTATATCAAAGGAAATATTATAAAAAAATAACATTTATAACTCCTTGATATAAGAAACCTGAGATCGATAACTACAGATTCTATGATTTGACTATGAAATTAAGGACATAAATATCTAGCATTCAAGCCTTTAAAAATTGTTCTAGCGCAAAGTAGGTGTTATCCTACTAAATCTTCAACCAATTTAGAAATTTGCTCTAATCTAGCAGGGTCAAGAGAATAGTAAATAAATTTACCTTGTCTCTCTGTGATTACAACTCCTGCTCTTCTTAAAATAGCGAGGTGTTGTGAAGCCACTGATTGCTCTAATCTTAACTTGATATAAATATCCGTCACTGTCATTGTATCACTCTCTTCTAAAAGATCGATGATTCTTTGTCTCAGCTTGTGATTTACAGCTCTGAGTACAAGAACCGCTTTTCTTAGGTCAGCGTAGTCTAATTGGACTTCATTGATTCCTTTCTTTAAAGTTACAGTTTCGTTTTTGTCGTTTCTCATACTAAATGAAAATTTTTGATAGTTCACGGATTACTCTTATTGTTAAACCAAAACTGTACCAACTTTTTTCAAAACGATGTTTTTGTGTTAAATAAATAATCTTATTATTTTAATATTCATATGTAAAACACTAGAAACTAGGTAAAAGGTTCTAATTACCAAATAATTTTTTCTTGGACTTTGTTATCAACGGAGATTTAAAATAGAAGGGAACTGCATAGGCAACATCAGCAAACTGCTCTTTGAGATATGCTTCTTGAGCTATCGGAAGCAAATATTTTGCTAGACTTATAGGGGTACCGAGCAAAAATTGTGTGGACTCCATAATATCAAAGATTTTCTGAGCTCCATCACCACATAATATTAGCTTGGCTCCACTCTCTAGTAAGTCATCAAAACTATGCTCGTCTACAACAAGCGCATTGGTCTCTCTGAGTTGCTCATGCTTATCATTCCATAAAGAGTAATACACCTCCATACGTCGAGCATCTATCATCGGTGCTACGGCATACCCCTTTTTTTTATTTGCGTAAGCTAATGCCTCTAATGAATCTATACATAATAAAGGGATGTCCATTGCAAAACATATAGCCTTGGCAGCGCTATACCCCACCCTGAGGCCTGTGTAAGAGCCTGGGCCCTTGCTTACGGCTACCGCGTCGAGATCAGACATAGATAGGCCCGCTTCGGTGAGTAAGTCTCTAATAAGTAATGTTATGATCTTGGAATGTCGATTGCCATCATTAATATTCTGTTCGAATATCTGGCCATCGTTGCGTTGGATAGCAACGGAGCATACAGCAGTAGCTGTTTCTAGGCTTAATAGGTTGTGCAATGCGTCTCAGGTTATATTATCAATGTAACCCGAAGATAAGTAATATATGTCCATCCATTACACTTGATAGCTCAAGGAATGGATGGACATCAGTATTTTATTTATTTCAAAAACTCGATAGACTGCTCTATGAATTTAGACATTTCCTCTCCTTTGAGCATGTTCTGGTTAAGCATTGCTAGTTTGTGTAGGTAATTAGCAAATTTCACCTTCTTCTCAGGACTCTTCATCTTGAGCATTTTATCCGCTACGAGTGGGTGATTGGTATTGATGACTACATTATGCATGTCTGGCATCTCGCCCATACCTCCTCCTTGCATCGCTTGCATCTCCATCATACGACGCATAAACTCTGGTCTCGTGATCACTACTGGGTGATCATCTGGAGATAATGCTTTCAATGAGATAGCACCTTTGCTCTCGCCCATCGCCTCAGTGAATAGTTCTTTTACTTTTTCTTGTTCTTTGTCAGACAGTACCGATTCTTTGGTTTCATCCTTCTGTACAAGATTATCAACAGTATCACTATCCACTCTTACGAATGTTACATCTCCTCCCTTGCTCTCTACGTGTTGCATAAAGTGGTTGTCGATCATTGTGTCAAACTCTATAACATCATAACCGTGACTCTGTGCCGACTTAATATAACTGTGGTGTTCTTTTACATTATTAGTATATAAGAATATCACCTTGTCGTGCTTATCAGTCTGCACAGGCTTTACCTTATCAGTGTACTCCTCGATCGTATATAACTTACCATCAATACTCTTGACCAATGCAGAACCACCTACTCTCTCATGAAACTTCTCATCAGATAACATACCGTACTTGACGAATACTCCGATCTCACTCCACTTCGATTCATAGTTTTCACGATCTTTCTTAAATAGGTCGTTGAGCTTGTCTGCTACTTTCTTAGTTATATAAGAAGTGATCTTTCTGACATTACTATCAGACTGTAGGTATGATCTAGATACATTCAATGGAATGTCTGGACTATCAATAACACCATGTAGTAAAGTCAAAAACTCAGGTACAATCTCTTTTACCTCGTCTGTAACATATACTTGGTTACTATATAGTTGGATTTTATTTTTCTGTACTTCCAAGCTGTTGTTCAACTTAGGGAAGTATAATATTCCCGTAAGGTTAAATGGGAAGTCAATATTCAAGTGTATCCAGAATAATGGTGGCTGACTATAAGGATATAACTCATTGTAGAATGCTTTATAATCTTCATCTGTCAAGTCCGCAGGCAACTTCTTCCAAGCTGGTCTTGGATTGTTGACCATATTCTCTACTTGTCGCTCTATTGGCTTTTTGTCTTCGCCCTCTCCTTCGTAGTCAGTCTCCGTCTTGGTACCAAATCTGATCTGTACTGGTAAGAACTTACAGTATTTATCCAATAATGTCTGGATCCGCTCTTGCTCTAGGAACTCAGTACTATCATCATCTATATGTAATATAATGTCCGTACCTCTATCGTCTTTATCTGCAGATCCGAGTTCGAACTCTGGATTACCATCACACATCCACTTAACAGCAGCGTCACCTTTATAAGACTTGGTCTGTACTTCTACAGTACCTGCTACCATAAATGCAGAGTAAAATCCTAAACCGAAGTGACCGATGATGTTCGCCTCATCTTTATACTTAGTCAAGAAATCTTCTGCTGATGAGAATGCAACTTGATTAAGGTACTTATGCACTTCTTCTTCAGTCATACCGATACCACGGTCTCTGATGGTAAGTGTTTTATTTTCTTTATCCAATAAGATATCAATGACTAACTCACCGAGCTCCCCTTTGAATTCTCCTTTAGATGATAATGTTTTTATTTTGGTTGTAGCATCCACTGCATTGGACACCAACTCTCTTAAAAAGATCTCTTGGTCTGAATACAAGAATTTTTTAATGATCGGAAAGATATTTTCCGCCTGAACGGATATTTGTCCTTTTTGCATAATTCTTCTTTATTAATTATTGAGTTACTATAGTATTATATGTGCTTATAGTTCAAATGATGTGCCATGCCATTTTTAATGACATTATGACAATTGATAATTTTGAGAATCATCAAACCTAAAAAGTACATTAAAACATCTATTCTACTTCTGAAAGAGCAATAAATAGCAATTACTTGGCACGAAAAAACAGCAACATATTGCCTAAAATCAACTAAAAAACATCTATATGTACTTTTTAATTATTTAAACCACTACGTATCAATATTCTATATGTTAAATAAAATAATCATTTAAAAGATACCCTTTATGCATTAGTATCAAACTGGCCCTTTGGCAAGGTATTGGCATATTGGTAGATGTTCAGATTTTTAAGGAGAATACTTAAGATCGATGGTCGGTCCAAGGGGGAATTCGGATCGGCCATTTTTTTTCCTTTCAAAAATTGAACTTACAAAATGGCATATCTTGTCAGACTTGGTCGTAAATATCTAGACCTACAATTTCAACTTTTTATAAATAACTCTTTGTTACAGGCTGTAGACTCAAACCATTATTAGGGAAAGGTACTACACTCTTACGACATATTCATT
>CALDEO010000259.1 GCA_937942465.1 uncultured Saprospiraceae bacterium | reverse complement strand
GATCAATTTTATACTTATATAACTCCTTTAACTTAAGATTAATTTCATGTTTATTCAAATAATCGCAATAAAAAGTGTTAAAGTTTTTTGGTTTGAGGCAGCGTTACATATACTAATCGTTTAATATATGATATCTACCTAATTTTAATTTACAGCTTTTATTAATTGAAGTCAAGTCATTGATACTACTCCAGCACTTTTTTGTCTGTTTTTTTATATGAGTTATCACAATTGTCAGTTGTATTGCAATTAGTATATGCCGATTACAATACTATTGAGAAAGTGAAACAGCTATATCAATCATATTTGATTCAGGTAAATTAGCTGTATGAGGATTTTTTTCGCTTTGTATATAGACTGGTCGTACTGTCTCAAAAAGCTACGGAGTTCTTATTTGATATCAATCTTAAGAGTTGACTATTGGACTAAGGGGGAGAGGAGAGAGTTATTATTGAGGTACTACCAATCTATTGCACTACTACAGTATGACGGTATGGAGTTCGCTAGCTATCGTATTGCGTTGCTCTTGTAGTTTTTGTAAAACTTTTACATTGATTAAGAAGTTTTCATCTTCATGGTCCATTGCTTTAATTTCTGCACTTAGGTTTTCCATGATCCGCTTTACCTTTTTAAGTTTAAATCGTAGTACCGCCTGGTAGCTGTCTTTCTGTTGATTGAGCTCTGGTTTTTTTTGAGTTTGCAACTCTACTTCTTTAGATTCCCAGTTAGCATATACATACGGGCTAGACATGAGGCTTATAGCCTCGTTTCGTATTTTTTCATTTTCATGGTTGGTAAAGTAACTATCCCAGTTATCGGTATCCTTACTTGCTAGGTCAGCAGCTTGCACGACGATCTCTTTATAGACTTCATTGTCAAAGTATGCGATTAGATCTGCAATATTATCTAATATAAACGTGGCTACTTTCAGCGTTTGGTCGGGTTCATATAGTTCATTGCCAAAGGTGACACAGATACGTGCTAGATCGCGTTCTTGATTTTCATCCTTAGGTTTTGATGCTTGAGCAAATTGCTTAGCATTTTGTCTTGGTGACGAGTCATCGTAGTGATCTGCTTCATAGTAGCCAGTCTCATCTGGAGGGCCATCATATTCTTCACCACCTCCGTATCCAGGTGGTGGTTCTGACGGAAAACCTCCATCTGGTGATTTTTCACTTCGAGTTTGAGATCTTCGCTCTTTATATTGTTCTCTTAGTCGCTCTCTGTCTTGCTCTACTTGTTTCTTTTTGATATTGCCACGGATCATTTTATTAGTCTCCTGGACTAATATATTTTCATCTATTTCTAGTAGTCGAGAGCATTGTTGTATATATACTGATCGCTTGAGGGTATCACTGATGACACTGATGCTCTGTATAATATCTTTGAGCAGTGCTGCTTTTTTGATCGGGTCATCTCCTGCCTCTTCTTTTACAAGATCTGTTTTAAATAGTATAAAGTCTTTACTCTCTTCTTTCAGGTATTCATTAAATGCCGTAGTACCTACAGACTTGACGAAAGAGTCAGGATCTTCTTTGTCTGGCAATAGTACTAGACGGATATTCATATCCTGCTCCAGTATCAGATCCATACCTCGGAGTGCCGCTTTGATACCTGCAGCATCGCCATCATATATGACAGTGATATTATTAGTATATCTCTTGACTAGTTTTATTTGATCTTTGGTCAGGGCGGTACCTGATGAGGCGACTACATTTTTTACGTCCGACTGGTGTAGAGATATTACGTCAGTATAACCCTCTACGAGTATACAGAAGTCTTGTTTACGTATCTCATTTTTGGCCTGATAGATCCCGTAAAGCGTTTTTCTTTTGTTGTATATTTCAGACTCTGGAGAGTTGACATACTTTGGTGCTTTTTTATTCTCCGTAAGGATCCTACCTCCAAATCCAATCACCTTACCACTCAAGTTGTGTATCGGAAACATCACTCTACCACGGTAAAAATCATACCCTTTGGCACTTACAAGTCCTAAAGTCTTGAGCATGTCGAGGTTGTACTTCTTAGCAGTAGCTTCTTCAGTGAAGTGTTTATATTCATTGATAGAATATCCTAAGTCAAATGTCTCGATTGTAGACATTCTGAACCCTCTAGACTTAAAATAACTTAATCCAATACTCTTACCTTCATCTGTATTGAGCAGATTGTTATTGAAGTGATCAGAGGCGTATTTGTTTATTAGATATAGACTTTCTGCTTTTTGCTGTTCTTCGCGATGCTCATCCGAATTTCCACTTTCTTCCAGTTCTACACCATACTTGGACGCAAGGTGTCTGATTGCCTCAGGATAGCTCAGCGCCTCATGCTCCATGATGAAGTTGATCGGGTTACCTCCTTTACCACAGCCAAAGCACTTGTATATGTTTTTGGCAGGTGACACAGTGAAGGATGGAGACTTCTCATCATGAAAGGGACATAGGCCCAACATATTGACTCCACGCCTACGTAAGTTGACGTAATCCTGTACTACATCCTCTATTTGAGCAATATTGAGTACATCTTGTATGGATCTCTGAGAAATCATGAAGACAAATATATGTTATATAATGTGAATAGTCCCAAGACAAGGTAGGAACACTTTAGAATCCTAAAAGTTAGTGTTTTAAAAACACTTTTGATATTCATGATACAGTTTTATACTTCTGACTCATTGTTCATTACGACTGAGTCAATGATGAAAGTACTGGGTATTAAACTTTAGATTAGAAATAAATGCGTTTATTACGTACAGATTTTAAATGTTTAAATAACAACGGTATGACATTACAGAACAAAGCAATTTTTTCATTAGTATATCAACTCCATGCTGCTGACAATGAGATCAATATTAAGGAATTAGGTTTTATGAGAGAGATCGCAGACACATTGCATCTCAGTGCTACGGACTTAAATGAAATATCAGCAGATCCTAAGGCATATGTACTAGAGCCACCACCACCGGAGCAAGAGCGGATGAGTATTCTGTATATGCTATTATTCGCGATGCGTATAGATGGAGAGATTAACACCAATGAAGAGCATATTGTATACAAAGTAGGTCTTCAACTTGGTTTCCATGAGCTGATGTTAAAGGAGCTCATTGGAGAACTTAAAAGCCACTTAACTACAAGACTTCCTGATGATGCATTACTCAATATTATAAAGAAATACCTTAACTGATATTCATTTAAGCTTTCGCTAATGTTAGTTTATGATTTATGAATGCCGAGTACATCGGACATCGTAAATACTCCTTTTTTATCGTGTATGTATTCAGCTGCGAGCAATGCACCTAATGCAAAACCTATTCGATTCTTAGCTACGTGGCTGATCGTAATATCATCGATCGGACTAGAGTAGTTAATAATATGTGTACCTGGCACGTCTGGCTGTCTGTGGCTTGCTATTTTGATTTTATCCTGAGTTGTTGCTTGTAGGTCATCAGTCCAACCAGATAGAGTAGGGTGTATCTCTGATATTTGATTGGCAAGCGTAATGGCCGTGCCGCTTGGGGCATCTTTTTTCTCCATATGGTGTATTTCATGCATCACTGGTAAGTAATCCTGATATTGGCCGAGAAGACTAGCAACTTGCTTGTTGATTTCAAAAAATAGATTAACTCCTAGACTGAAGTTTGACGCATATAAAAAGCTACCATCGCTCTTGTATATAGATTGTATCAACGTATCAAGGTTGTCGAGCCACCCAGTTGTACCACAGACGACAGGTACTCCTGCCTCTACACAGAGTTTAAGATTGTCATAAGCGGTCTCTGGTGTACTGAACTCAATAGCGACATCACACTCTTTGAGATTGTCTATCGTAAGCTCGGACCTATTGTCTGCAGTTATCTTGAGTGGTATTGTGTACTCTTTAGATAGTGCAAGTTGTTCTATGGCTTTACCCATTTTTCCGTAACCTAGGATGGCAATATTCATTGATCGATTTTTAAATGTACAATATTGAGTTTGTTGACTGTAGGAGGTATAAAAGATCAGAAAGAACAGAAAACAAAAAACCACCTAAAAGTGCAAGACTTATAGGTGGTTTATACATTAGTTGTAGCCCGTAGGGGAATCGAACCCCTCTTACCAGGATGAAAACCTGGCGTCCTAGCCGATAGACGAACGGGCCATATTCTGTTCGAAATGTAATCCAATATTAGGATTATATTTCGATGAACTGAACCGAGTGAGTCATCAGGTTGAACTTTAAATTGGTATGCAACTAAATCGCTTTTCTTCTAAAGCAATGCAAAGGTATTATCTTTTTTAGAATTCAAAAGCTTATTTGCAAAAATCATTAAAAAAATATTTGCTCACTTACTTTAAGTCATTCAAGCGGTAGAATAGAATCAAGTTTATTGACTACGCTACCGCTTGAAAATGAATTAATTACCTTTTATTATTTTCTCTGATGCGATCGTTCTGCCTGACATGTCATTAATTTGAATAATATACATTCCAGCATTTAATTCTTTCAAATTGATCGAATTTCTGTTGCTATCAGTCATAATACTTCTAATTACCTGACCTTGATTGTTGATTATTGCAATGTTGGTAGGACCGTTATAGTCAAAATCTATCTGTACTTGATCAGCAAATGGGTTAGGACTTACTGTAATATCATAGCTTGCTATTTCATTAGTTGATACAAGACCGTCTAATACCTTAAATGCATCAAATCCTCCTTCAACAAGGTGTCCAGGATCATCATCAGCAGTCTCTACGATCAATTGCATATTAGCGTTAAGCGTAATCATACCATTAAGATTGAATACTGATCGATCTCTCCAGTTACTTTGTGATTCTGTTATCTCTTCTAGTATTACTGTCTGTACACCATTGGTGATACTGATTGTCAATTTATCGTTAGGGTCTGTTCCTTGACCTCCATCATTAAAGAACCAAGCATTGTACTCAATTCTTGGGTTGGTGTATTCACTTAAGTCCATATCCATAGATGTAAGCACTACATTGCCACCATCTACGTCATCGGCACCTGCACCGCCTAGTTCGTTACCAGTTACATAACACTCATCTCCTAGGTCTCCCTGGATATCTTCATTAACATTAGAAAATGATCCACCAAAGTCAGTAGGGTTAGGTATTGCTTTTTCCCAGAATCCAGAAGACCCATTACCTGAAGAAGTCCAACCTAAGTCAAAAATGAAATCATCTTCATATCCAACTTCTAGATCTACTGTGATCACAGGTGTTGTAAATAGATTGACATCACTTACTACTTTTTGTAAATATCCCCATTTACCTACGTATACATCGTATGAGTCTGCAAAAGCTGAAGAGTTTACTATACCACCGCCATCTGTAGTCAATTTGACAGTAGTTGATTCACTTATAAGTATAACTTCACAATCGGCCAATGGCGTGCCATCAGTTGATTTGATCGTATTTACACTGAAACTCACACTTTCTTTTCTTTCTAACTCAGCATTCAGCGTTATTACATTACCGTTGTTGAAGTTAACTCCATCGATCGTTTTAGAGAAATACTCTGGGTGTGAAAACGTAACACTCTTTAGTCCTGTTTCTACGATTCCAGTTTTATATTCTCCAGACGGATCTGTTGTAGTAGCATTCGGCTGCGTATTGATTATTTCAACACTAGCATTATTGATTGCATCACCAGATAGTTTATTTGTTACAGTACCTTCTAGTCTTGCTGCTCTCGTATAGTTTGGTTGAAATACGTACAATCCAGTCTGGATATCACTACCTAATATCAATCCACTAGATAAGAAAGGGTATGCACCCCAACAACCATTAAATCCACCATTGGCACCATCCCATGTATCGAATGCTCCAACTTTAATAATGTTAGATGGGTCAGTTACATCAGTAATAACGATACCGTCTGTGTACCATGAAGTAATCAAATAGTTATCTAGAAAATGTGTATTGTGCGGTATTACATTCTCACCTGCAGTTGCTATTGGTTGGTATATATCAAGTCTTTTAATATTCCCTAAGTCAGAGATATCATAAGAGTCAACGTATCCATTCGCTCTTTCATCTGTTGTAAATAATGTATTGCCATCATCTGACAACCACGCATTATGTGTGAAATTCATTGAAGTCTCAGCACCACCCAAATACATAGGATCTGATGGGTCAGAAATATCATAAATACTAAATTCACCAATATTGATTTCAGAAGCATATAATGTATCACCTCTTGTGTAGGCATCATGAGAGTACGTCAAGTCTGCAGCACCCAAGTATATAGGAGCATTAGGATCTGTATCGACATCTAGCATGATAACACCTCTATTAGCGATGTTACATCCTGCCAAGTATGCATAACCCTTCTCATCGATGTAGATATTGTGACATCTCTCTAGTGGAGAAGTATTGCCTTCTACAGTCAATGATGGCTTCCAATAGTCATACGTAATAGTCTCAGGCGCATCGGTCATATCGATAATGACAAGACCATCTGTGCCCTGGTCAGTAGTTACATAGATGTGGTTTTTCCAACTTTTAATATCTCTCCAGATACTAGAAGCACCAGGTACAACTGCTCTTTCGATCGGGCTAGCTGGGTTTTCTAAGGAGTATATTCTTGTATTCGTTGCAGTACCGATGATGGCATATTCTATACCATTTGCATCGACAAATCCCCAGATATCACTACTGTTTTCATTAAATTGAACGTTAGAGACGAGGGTCATATTGATATTATCCTGAGCTGTTAAGGACAATCCGAATAACATCAATAGAGAGAAAAGTAAATTTTGTTTCATATGATTTTTTAAGTCTTATTAAGATTTGTCAAATATATCCTTTTTTACAGAGAATCATGGATGTAGACTGTGTTTACTAGGACATGTACATTACAATTATGCAATATAGGGTAGATCTGACGTATGTAGTACTCGTCTGTTATATCAACTGAGTATTGATATATTCTAGAATACCAGAATAATTGTCAGCGCTAAAATTTTTCCATTCACCTTGATTTCTAAACCAAGTCATTTGCCTTTTGGCATATCGACGGCTATTTCTTTTTATTAATTCTATAGCTGTATCTAGATCGATATCACCATCTAGGTATTTGAATAACTCAGAATATCCCACCGTCTGCATAGACTTGAGTTGACGATGCTCAACCAATGATTCTACTTCTTTCAATAAGCCATCGGACATCATCCGATCGACTCGAGTATTGATGCGATCATACAGGAGCTCTCGGTCCATAGTGATGCATATAGGGATTGGAGTGAAGTCTCTTGGTTCTTTTTTAGATTTACCTTTCGGAATAAAATCAGATTTTAGTATTTCGATACTTCTTATAAGTCTTCTAGAATTTTGAATATCTATTTTTTCAAAGGTAGCAAGGTCTAGTTCTTTTAAATAATCTTGTAAGTAATCGATGCCATGCTCTGCATATCCCGTTTCCAATTCGTTTCTAAGAATAAGATTGGGTGGCGCTAGTTCGTCCAATCCTTCGACTACAGACTTTATGTATAGACCCGTTCCACCAGTGAGAATAGCGACATTATGTTGTTTGAATACAGAGTTTAGGATTTCTAAAGTTTGTTTTTCGTATTGGCTTGTAGTTATTTCTTGATTGATGGAGTGGCTATCCACCATATGATGTTTTACGATCTCTAGGTCTTTTGGTGATGATTTTGCAGTTCCGATCGACATTTCTTGGTAAAGCTGTCTACTATCTGCGCCAATTATTTCACAATGCATTGATTGAGCCAATTTTAAACTTATATTTGACTTACCTATACCAGTAGGGCCTGCAATTATTATTAACTTGTTCTTAGAGTTGTGTTCTGTTTTCACAGATTCAAATCTAGACTTTTATATTTTTGTGGCGCAGTGTTAACAGAATAAACAGAGAATAAAGAACATGTTTTATAAATTATTGAGGTTTTTAGCAAAAATTGCGGCTGTTATCTTTTACAGAAAAATCCATTATTGGGGAAAAGAAAACCTTAAAAGTGACAGACCTACTTTGATAGCTTGTAATCATCCAAGTGGCTTTGCGGAGCCTATTATACTTGGATGTTTGTTTGATATACCACTGCATTTCTTGGTAAGAGGTGATATGTTTAACAACAAGTGGCTAGTATGGCTACTTACTCATACCAATCAAGTGCCCATTTTTAGATTTAAGGATGGGTTTAAAGAATTACGAAATAATCAAAAGCACTTAAATATACTTAAGAATAAACTCATCGCTGGTGAGCGAATCCTAATATTTGTAGAAGGTAGCACCGAGATGCATCACCAGTTGCGTCCGCTGCAAAAAGGAATCTCTAGGATAGCACAAGACGCATTATCAGAGAAACCAGACTTAGAGATCGATGTACTGCCTGTAGGGATTAACTTTACGAGCTCGTCTACATTCAGAAGTGACGTAATGGTCAGTATCGGCGAAAGAGTAGTACTCGATAAGTCATTTGTAGAGGGAGAAGCGAAAGTCAATATGAGGCAATTTACCGAGACTTTGTTTGGTAAAATGAAAGAGCATATAATTCATCTAGATGACTTGAAAGATGAAAAAGCACTTAAGAAGGAGTTGCTTAAAGTAGAAATAAAGCATTTTAAAGGTATACCACCAATTTGGAAAAAATCAAGAGCTCAATTAACTGAAAGTATCGCTATTGCCAAGGCAGTCAACGAAGGGACTAAAGTTACTGTTGAGGGAGATTTTGAGTTTTCATTTATGCAGCAGATGTACTTGGTATTTGGTTCTTTGCTAGCCATTCCTGGTTTTTTGATTTATATCATACCTGCATTGATGATACGTGCATTCTTGAATAGTAAAGTCAAGAAGATCGTATTTTACTCAAGTATTGCAATCGCTTGTATCCTAGTTTTGATGCTTATTTATCACATATTCTTAGCATTAGTCTTGGTGTCTATCGGTAAGTTGTATTGTCTTGTATGGATGATACCAGCAGGATTCTTTACTTTATGGTATTATGACTTATTCAAATTATATAAAAAGGTAAAAACCTATGATAAGAATGCAGCAGTATAGTGGCACATTGCTAGCGGTATGCATTGTTTTGATGTTTACAATACAATCCTGTACCCAAATGGATAAAAAAGATAACCCGGTGAAGGGTAGTAATGCTCCATATGCTATGGTTATACACGGTGGTGCAGGCACACTGCTCAAGGATAAAATGACCGAACAACAAAAAACTGATTATATAAAAGCACTTAATGCCGCTCTAGACATAGGTGAGCGAATATTGGCAGATGGTGGTACAAGCCTTGATGCAGTAGAGAATACGATCCGATATATGGAGGATTCTCCATTGTTTAATGCAGGTAAAGGAGCTGTTTTTACAAATGCAGGAACCAACGAAATGGATGCATCTATCATGATAGGCTCTGACTTACAAGCAGGAGCTATCGGTGGAGTAGGTCGTATTAAAAATCCGATTTCTGGAGCAAGAGCAGTCTTAGAACATTCGGAGCATGTGATGATGGTCGGTATAGGTGCAGAGACATTCGCCGAAAGGCAAAATGTAACTCTAGTGGACTCGTCTTACTTCTTTACTCAGAGAAGATGGGATTCGCTGCAGCGAATAAAAAATAAAGAGACTACAGAGCTATCAGAAAGTGATGATCTAGACAAGAAACATGGAACGGTAGGTGCTGTTGCTCTCGATAAAGAAGGCAATATCGTAGCTGGTACATCAACTGGTGGTATGACCAATAAGAGATACAATAGGATAGGCGACTCTCCAATCATCGGTGCAGGTACTTATGCTAATAACAAGACTTGTGGAGTATCTTGTACAGGGCATGGTGAGTTTTTTATTCGCTATGCTGTAGCACATGATATATCTAGCGTTATGGAGTATACAGGAGCATCTGTAGTAGAAGCAGGTGATCTTGTGATCAATAATAAACTCAAGGATATAGGTGCCACTGGAGGTGCTATAATACTGGACAACAAAGGTAATGTTGCGATGCCATTTAATACCTCTGGGATGTATCGTGGATATACCAAGCCAGGTGAACGGGTCGTTAAAATATTTGAAGATTAAATTAGATTATAATTAAGTTCGATGATCAAAATACTTAAAG
>CALDEO010000258.1 GCA_937942465.1 uncultured Saprospiraceae bacterium | reverse complement strand
TGGATCTAGTCTAGAGTTCAATCTATCCAACTGAAATAAATCAAGTAGTGGTCTATATCTAAAGTCTGGCTCAGGTATAAATCTCTTGATACTACCATCTGTATTATCTTCAAAAAAGATATCAAATGTAAAATCTTCAGTTCCCAACTGTGCTGTACCTAGAGGATATACATTTTTCATCATCAGATCCCATGACGGTAGACTTACTCTCTGATTACTACTTTTAAGCATTTTCAGATAGATCACATTATCAGGTTGTGGCTCTGCATTTTGATCAGAGCTTGCTGAGTTTGCATCTTCTGTGATTTCACCTACTTTATATACTTTATCTCCATTGTACGTATAGTTGTATTCGTATGCTACACCCAGTACTTGGTTAGGTCGTAGTCTTACATTCAATGAGATAAAACCTAGTTGCTCATGGTATGTATATTCGCTTGAGCTTAATTTTCTTGCTCTGAATGTTTCAAAACCTCTTGTTTCTGACAGTCCATAGGCACCAGATTTAAGACTTTGATTGGTCTTCGATTGGATTCTTGTGGTAGGATCATCAAGCAGTTTTCTGAATAAACCGTTGTTATCATTTTCAGGAAGTGTATCCCTGTTTATATCGGTACTTGCAAATGCTGGAGTAGGAGGGAATAGCGAACTTTGGTTTTCATAGTTATTGATATCTCCTTTGGCCAAGTCAGCTATGGCACATACGATTCTAGTATCTTCAACATTACGATCATTACTCTCAGTCACCCATACTTGTATCCTGTTGATGTTGAGTTGACTATTGATGTACGGTAGATCCGTCAATGAGTTTTCAAAGTTTTCTCTAAAGTAATGAGCTAAGAAAAAGTGTCTGTTTTCATCATATTCATCAGGTCTCACCTCGAAGTCTTGCACCACGGCACCACCTTCTATTGTTAGTTCTTCTTGTTTAGATCTTTGTTGTGATGCTAGTAGCGTCAAGCGCAAATGTCCAAACTGTAACTCTGTCTTCAGACCGAATAGACTCTCACTACCTTGGATCAGTTGACTATTGAGCGGCATCGTGACATCTCCGGCCTCTATACTTTTGATGATGCTATCTTCAGAGAATGCTTCTGTATCGTATGCTATTTTTATTTTTCGATCAAAGTCGAATGTTGCTTGTGTATCGTAGTTAAATCCTAATTTCAGTTTCTTACCGATGCTTCCTTCTACATTCATCTTGATCGCCATATCGAAATCAAAGAACGGTCCTTGTCTATTTTGACTAGAAGTAATGGTCGGGTTATCTATTTTTTGATAATCAGCACCAAATGTGATATCGATATTTCCTTGTGGTTGGATATTTACTTCACCACCACCAAATAATCGATCTATTAAGTTGTTTTCAATATTTACTTTAGACATCGGATCGACTTTCCCTGATCCACTCTTTATTCCAGAGTTAATACCTGCTAGCTTATTGAAGTATTGCTTTTCTTGCTGCTCACTTCTCCAAGTCAAATACTCCTCAAAAGTCAAGTAACTCGGGTTACGGTAATATTCGTCACCGATTTTTTCAATAATGATGTATTGATTGCTACTCGGGTCGTACTCCACCTCCTGTGTCACAGAGCTAGGCGTCAAGTCGAATGGATTGTAATAATCATCATTGATGAAGTCCGTATCTCGATCTCTGAGTGGGATCGTATCTGAGACAGCAACTCGTGCAACAGTAGATTGGATTTCATCAAAAGGATTGGGTCCAGTGCTGTATGCTTGAGACTGTGGTATCCATAGAAACAATAGCAGGGCTAGTGAAACAAGAGATACATGGGTAAAAGATATTTTGGTTTGCTGCAAAGCAATTATTTTATTCTGAAAAAATGTAATGTTCATATTCTAGTTCGAAATCATTCTTTTTTTAACTGTATTATCACAGATAATATTACCTCATCTGACGTAATACCAGTTTAATCAATTCTTCAACTTGAGAAATCTCAGGATTGGTTTTGATAATTTCTTCTATTCGTTTCTCGATCATTGCTTTTTGGAAGCCTAATGCAATTAAAGCAGATAACGCCTCATCTCGCATAGTATTGTTCATCAGACCCGGAGTATCGGTTTTTTCTATACCTTCTTTGAGTATTTTGTCTTTAAGGTTCAATATGATCAGTTTAGCCGTCTTCGGCCCGATCCCTTTCACTTTGTTAATTGCCGCAACATTGTCATTGACAATTGCTTGCTTTACCTCACCCGGAGTCATCGAACTTAGTACTACACGAGCAGTATTGGGACCGATCCCTGAGACACTTATCAATAGCTTGAAAATTGCTCGTTCTTCCTCCGTCAGAAAACCATACAATGTCTGCTCATCCTCCTTGACATGCAAGTGGGTAAACATCTTGACACGATCTATATTTTCTAGACCCTCGTAGGTGTACAAACTGATGTTGATATGATATCCTACACCATGTGTTTCTAAGTAAATATATGTAGGACTTTTGAATCCAATTTCTCCCTTAATGTAACCAATCAAAATATGTAGTTAAAATTCACCGTAAAGTTAGCAAAATATGGTACTTGAAGTTAATATGTCGGCTATCCGCTATTCAACAAAAACATATTTTTTTTTATAGATATGACTGGGGTCAAAATATTAACACTTTTTGTTGCTTCAGAAGAGATTTATACATGGGTATTGAGACCTTAGATAAAGTACACTTTTTATCAAGATTAGCTACGATTTCAGAGTTTCAACACGTTACCCTTTAAAGGGCTTCAAGCCCTTTAAGGTGTTTGTTTTTGTATCTGTTTTAATCCAAACTATTGAAGTGTATACAGCCCAACCCCTCAAAGAGCTTAAAGCCCTTTGAGGGGTAAGGTTTTCTTATCAAAATCACAGAATATTTGTCAAAGTTTGGTATCACAGTATCAACTCCAAAAACATCTCGTTACATTTACATCAAAATACAGAAAACATGAATATACTCATCATTGGCAGTGGAGGTCGAGAGCATACCTTAAGTTGGAAGATTAGCCAGTCAGAGCTTTGCGATCAATTGTACATCGCTCCGGGCAACGGAGGTACATCGCAACATGGTGAAAACATAAGTATCAATGCCAATGATCACGAGGGTATTATTCAGATCATAAAGGATAAGAATATCGAAATGATCGTCGTAGGTCCAGAGGTGCCACTAGTAGCAGGATTGAAAGCAGATATTAAGGATGCAGTTGACCATCCACCCGTATTTGTAGGACCTGGCAAGAGTGGTGCAATCTTAGAAGGCAGTAAAGCGTACTCTAAGGAATTCATGAAAAAATATGATGTCCCGACTGCTGCTTATGGCACATTCGATGCAAGTACCGTTGATGAAGCATTCGCTTTTTTGGATAGTCTGTCAGCACCGTATGTATTGAAAGCAGATGGTCTAGCAGCGGGTAAAGGAGTACTGATATTAGATGATATCGATGAGGCTAAAGCCGAATTAAAAGAGATGTTTTCTGGTAAGTTTGGTGATGCATCTACTACAGTTGTGATTGAAGAATTTTTGGATGGTATCGAGTTTTCTGTATTCGTATTGACCGATGGTAAGTCATATGTCGTACTACCAGAAGCTAAGGATTATAAGCGAATAGGTGAAGGAGATACAGGCCTCAATACGGGTGGTATGGGAGCGATCTCTCCAGTGTCATTTGTCGATGATGCATTGATGCAACAAGTGACAGATAAGATCATCGAACCTACAGTCAGAGGTATCCAAGAAGAAAAAATGGACTATCGAGGATTTGTATTTATAGGATTGATCAATTGTGGTGGCACAGTCAAAGTGATAGAGTATAACTGCCGTCTCGGAGACCCAGAAACAGAGGTTGTCATCCCAAGAGTCAAAAATGACCTAGTGCCGATACTATATAGCCTAGGAGATCAGAGTCTCAGCAATCACAAGATAGAAACGATCGATGATCATGCAGCTACCGTTATGCTCGTATCAGGAGGTTATCCTGGTAGCTACGCCAAGGGCAAAGATATAGAATTGCCTGATAGTCATGACGGTACGATCGTATTTCATGCAGGTACCAAGATAGAAGATGGACAACTCCAGACCAATGGTGGTCGAGTGATCGCGGTGACTTCGATGCATGCTGATTTTACAGATGCCGTCAATCAATCTATGAGTATTGCTAACCAAATACAATTTGAAGGAAAATATTTTAGAACAGATATAGGTAAAGACTTGCTATAGTATTGGAATATCAAATATCAGATATCGCCCAGATCATACAAGGAGATTGTATCTTAAATGATGCCGATCACCAAGGAGTGAGGATATTGAGCATTGACTCTAGAAAGATATTTTTTGCAGCAAAATCATTGTTTTTAGCCATCGAAACAGAGCAAAATGATGGTCATAACTACATACAGGATGCATTCGATAAGGGAGTTCGCAATTTTATAATATCCAAGAAGGATTTTGTCTTAGCTGGGGCTAATTTTATTGTAGTTGACGATGTCGTTATTGCATTACAAAAGCTATCCAAAAAACATAAAAGTACAACATCAGCACATACTGTAGCTATCATCGGTAGCAATGGTAAAACGATCATCAAAGAGTGGCTCGCCGAGCTATTAATCGATCAAGTGGCTTTAGTCAAAAGTCCTAAAAGTTATAACTCCCAGATCGGAGTGCCCTTGTCTGTATGGAATATTCAAAAACATCATAATTTAGCAATTATCGAAGCGGGTATTTCTATGCCAGGTGAGATGCAATTGTTAGAAGATATTATACAACCGAATACGGTAATAATAAGCAATATCGGAGATGCACATGCTCATGGTTTTTCTTCCAGAAAAGAGAAATTATCTGAGAAATTAATCATGACTCAAAGTGCAAGTAATGTTGTGTATTGTGCTGATCATAAAGTAATTAGTAAGGAAGTAGGTGATCGATTGGTATCGAACTCAATCTCATGGTCTACAATGCATACTGCGGACTATCAAGTAGCATACGATCAAGTGGAAAACGGTACGATCATCGTGATATCAGGATCAAAAATTAAGTATCAATTTAGAACAAAATTTAGAGATAAAGCGAGTCTTGAAAACTTGACCCATTGCCTAGTATTTATCATGTCCAAGGGCTACAAGTTAGACACGATTCAAGATAAAATAGACGGCCTAACTTCGGTAGATATGCGACTCAGTCTGACGGACGGTGGCAATCGTTGTCAGATCGTCAATGACAGTTATAATGCAGATATTGCATCACTCGTGATTGCATTGGATTTTATAGAAGTTCATAAGTCTATGATGGGCAAGACGGTAGTATTGTCAGAGTTTGACCAACATCAACATGCAAGTCAGTCAACTACCGCTGAGATCGTCAAATTGTTGCAAGATAAAGAGATATCAAGTTGCCATCTGATAGGGTC
>CALDEO010000257.1 GCA_937942465.1 uncultured Saprospiraceae bacterium | reverse complement strand
GATTACCTAGCTTAGGTCTAATTCTCATTTCATGATATTCACACTTAATTTCACGTATTAGAAATAACTCTAACAAGCATAAATGTGAATAATCAATGTAAATATATTACAATATTTAATAATATGTGTCTTATTCGGGTTTATTTTATACTTAATATGCAATATTGTGACTTTGCATGTGAAATCGTAGACAAAACCTTCTAAAACCACATTTCTACCAACATCCTGAATCATACAATACCAACTCCATTATGAGCATCTATAAAGTAATTATGATGGTCCAAGGATTACATCCTAATTGCATTATACCTTTGATAGAAAAAGTGCTAAACGTTTGAATAGCACGTTATAAAATTAATTATTGCGCCTTCTGAAAAGGATTACTTAGGGTACTATATGTGCAACTATTTTTTTTACTGCTTAACCTCAGGCATACTATTGTTGCCAATTGTAATATATTGGTATTTCAACATTTGATCATCAGTTGTTACATTACTATAGCCCGCTTTACTCAACTCCTCCTCCAATTGATCAACGTATACTCGATCCGTTTTGGGAGGTGCATTTATTTCTGATATTCGTTTCATTTTGAAATCCATGATAATAACTTGTCCGTCGTCCTTAAGTTTATTTCTAAGTTTGGATAAGTATTCAACCCGATTATCGATGTAAGCAATTGTATTTATAATTAAAATCATATCCACTTCAGCATCTTCTAGTTTGGAGTCATCTATACTTGCTAGCCTTGCTTCAAATCTGTCCTGATATTGTAAAGGTAACTTCTGCTCTAGGTCTTCCATCAAAGAAATCATCTTAGGATCAATATCTAATGCAATTACTTTATCTGCTTTAAATGCAAGACGAAATGCAAAATACCCAGTCCCTGCTCCTAGATCAGCTACTACCTTATCAGATAGGTCACCTAACATATCTATAACTAGTTTGGGTTTTTGCCATGCAGCTCTTCCCTCACCACTATCAGGTGTTGATATTTCTTGCACTACAGGCGTAGCGTCCTCGGTAATGTTATCAGGTTGCTCATCTCCTTGATCGCATCCAAAACATAAGAGTATTGATAATAATATAATGAACCTATAAATCATGATCATCTTTATATATGTGCTTTAGTAAATTACGAATATTTATAGATGTCTGTCATCATCGCTTCCAGTTTCTTTCTTACAACATTATGCTTTTTATTGAATCCATTAACTATTATTGAAAAACTGACCCATGTACCACGTTTGTTTTTGATGAAGCCTGTATAACTCAAGACTCTACTCATCGATCCACTTTTAGCAAAAACTCTGCCTCTGGCCGGTGATTTTTTGAACATTCCCGAAAGGGTACCTGGTCCACCTCCAGTCGGTAACATCTTAACGGTGTACTCTAGAGTATTTTTCTTGGCAAATTTTTGAAGGAAACTGGCCAAAAACAAACTACTCACATTGCTACGAGCTGATAGTCCACTACCGTCTTCCATATGCAGTGACTCTGTAGCTACTCCTAGCTTACGCAAATATTTTTTGAGAATATAAATACCTATACCTGCTTGCCCTTCGGTACCTTTTTCGGCACCCAGTTTTTTGAGGATACTCTCACAGTATAGATTATTACTTTCCATGTTAGTCCTTTTGACTATTTCTTTTAGACTCGGAGATTGTATCTTTAGTATATCCTTTGTCTTTTTTGGACGATCATTTTCAAATGTAGATTTGGCATCCTGAGATTGGATACCTCGCTTTTTTAAAGATTTTTGTAATAACTGTGCTACAAATAATGGAGGATCTGGTATGGAACCTTTAATCACAAAATCTCCCGGCCCTTGTGGTATAGTACCCACGATACGCTTGTAGAAGTTATAAGGTCCTCCAAAAATATATGCATTATCACCCGTACCCACACTATCTACCACAAGCTCATTGGATAGGTCCAAGTTAGGGATCCTTGGGTCTATAGCTCTGACTCTAGGGCGGTATCCCACTTTACCACGCTTATCTAGATAGACCCGATATTGGTTTTCATTTATATTCAAACCCCATGCACCTGAGGCATAGTAATTACCTAAATCATTCCATTGCCAAGATGGGCTTATCGGGAATGAATTGTATATACTCTCGTCGGCTATAATATCCCCTTCGATACAAGTGATGCCTGCACGTCGGATTGCCTGTGTCATGTCTTTGATCACTTCGACATAAGACTTTGTAGTTTTAAATTTAGCACTCCCTAGAGTCGGGTCTCCACTACCCACTATATAGATATCTCCATTCAAAGTGCCGTCAGAGGCTATCTTGCCTGAGTACGCGAGCTTGGTATCAAATGTAAAATCATCACCCAATATATTAAGAGATGATAATGTAGTAATAACCTTAAGCGAACTAGCGGGTATCAGTACTTTATTTTCATTAATACCTGCTATCAATTTGCCGCCTTCAACATCAATCACCGAGACACTGATATTGGCATGTTTAAAATCTCGATACCCTGCATGTGCCAGCAACTTGCTCTGTAGCTTGACTTGAGCAGTGATGGTAGTGGATAACAATAGTAGAACCGTAGTTGCAATAATAAAGGTCAATACCTTATGTACATTACTGAATAATCTCATCAAATTATTTTTTAATCCCTATATGAAACAATGCATCCCCTTGATTGACTACGGAAGCATTATTATGACCAATGATATAACCTTCTCTATCGCTCATAACAGTGTACGATCTAGCTCCGTATGGGCTATTGATCATACCGAGTGGCTCTCCTTTACGTACATGATGGCCAGATTTTTTAGACCAAATAAATATACCCGACTGCCCAGCTCTTATCCAGAAAGTCTTAGCTATTGCGATGGAAGTATTGGCCGTATCTACCTTTACAGGTAACATCTCGAAAGAGGCCAGTATATTGTGTATCCCTTGTATCCCTCTATCAATAGAATATCCATCGAGTCGCTCTGACTCTCCTCCCTCAAATACTATGGTCGGTATATTGAGTGATTTTGTGATTTTTCTAAATGACTTTTCTATCAATGGTTTTTCTATTGTAAATGGAGCATTGAATATTTTAGCTAATGCTAAAGGGATCGCT
>CALDEO010000256.1 GCA_937942465.1 uncultured Saprospiraceae bacterium | reverse complement strand
CCCCAAATTAACAAATACCATCGGGATATAAAACTTCACTTCAAGTATTAACATCCAAAAACAAAAAAGCCCCAACTCCTATGCAGGAGTTGGGGCATCTATTTTCAAAGGATTTAAAAGAAACCCTAGATTACTTCACTTCAAAAAGAGTATCGGCCATGGTACCATTCAGTACGATAGAAGATACATTCATAACTAGTGGTGTAGGCATTGCTCCAGACACAGTCATCTTGTGAGGGAACATAACACCGTCTACAGCCTTATAGTCAGCGTAGTCGCTAGTCTGTGTGATACTCTGTCCTTGCATCTCTTCAGTCGAAATAGATCTTACTAGTAGACCTGAAGTCTGATTGTAAAACTCTGTTGACTTGTTACCAGATGGGCTTGTTACATTTACTTTGTAACACTTAGCACCGTCTACATACTCAACCCCTTTAAGGTCTAGTTTGTAGCCATTTGCTGTATAGCTCATTCTTGGGAACATTCTCGCTTGCTCAGCCATTTTTTCTAGTTCTGGACCTTCAGTTATGATATTGCTTTGTCCCATACCAGCACTTTTCATTTTAGTACCATCGTATACTTGCTCTTGCATTACCATCTCGCCTAACTTCACAGCCATGGCAAATTTGTTAGAGTCTTTCTGCTTCATGATCATCGTTGCTTCTTGACCCATGATCGCCATAGACATACTCTGTTCTACAGACTTTACAGCTTTCAACTTATCAGCACCACCGATCGCCTTGATGTAGCTCGCTACAACAGTCTCTCCAGTGATTCCTTCAGGTAGTGCAGCAGTATTCTGCTCTACTTTAGTACCGAATGCATCATAAAAATCAATCTCACCATCTGTATCAAAACGCTTTAACTTATCAGCGATCTCATCTTTGCTACCTGCAACTACGATATATGCATTCTCAGGAGTGATATACTTCTGTGCAGCTGCTTGGATATCTTCAACCGTAACAGCATCCAATCTCTCCAAGTATGTGTTGTAGTAGTCTGCAGGTAAGTTGTACCTAGCAGTATTCAATGCAAATCTTGCGATTGTCTGAGGTGACTCTAGAGATCTTGCAAATGATCCAGCCATCGAGTTTTTAGATAACTTAAGATCGTCAGCAGATACTTTCTCTGATCTCATTCTATTAAGCTCCAACAAAAACTCTTGTACAGAGCTATCTGTTACTTCGTTTCTTACACTAGCAGATGCATTAAAGTTACCTACCAGTTTGTCCTGAGAGATACTAGATCTAGCTCCATACGTGTATGCTTTATCTTCTCTTAAGTTCTGCATCAATCTACCAGAGAATATTCCACCACCTAGGATAGAGTTCATTACTTTGGCAGCAGTGATATCAGCATCACCCGTTTTCATCTGTACCGGGTATGTCACTCTGATTACAGATTGTACCGCAGCATCTTTATTGACAACAGCTACTTTTGTACCTTCTGGCTTAGCAGGAGTCTTGTACTGTTGTGTTGGGATCTGACCTTTCTTCCATGCTCCAAAGTACTTCTCTACGGTCGCCTTAGCTTCTGCAGGTACTACATCTCCTACCACTACTAGGTATGCGTTATTCGCTTTGAAGTATGTATTGTAGTATTCCTTACACTTATCTAGTGTTATAGATGTTACCGTAGTTTCGTTTTCTATTTCCCCGTAAGGGTGATCTTTACCGTAGTTAAGTACGCTAGCAACATTTGCTGCCATTGCATTAGGATCAGTCTTGGTAGTAGACAATCCTGATAAAGTCTGTGTTTTGATTTTATCAAATTCCTCTTTCGGAAATGATGGTTCGTACAAGATCTCAGTCATGAGAGATAACAACTTATCTTGGTGCTTCTTCAATGATGTACCAAATGCTCCGTTGCCGAATGTGCTGATACTCGCTCCGATAAAGTCAATCTCTTCATCAAGTTGTGCCTTTGACTTAGACTTAGTCCCGGTCTTCAACATCTGACCTGCGATCGATACATATCCTGCTTGATCCTTCTCTTGGATCGGATCATTATTCAATGTCAATTGGTAGGATACTTTTGGCAATTTGTGGTTCTCCACAACGATTACTTTCAAGCCATTAGCTAACTCAAAACTTGTGTAATCACCTATAGAGATACTTCTTGCAGCAGCAGCCTTAGGGGCCATTGCTCTCCATGCATTCTTATTGATCGTTACATTATCAGGCATGTCTATACCACCTGTGGCCATCTTGTCTACAGCCGTTTTATTACAACCTATCGCGATGATACTCAAACACAATAAGCTTAGATAAAATATATTTTTCATTTGTTTAATTTCTTTAACTTTTAAAAATTACGTTCGCGTCAAGCGGTCTACTATGGTTGCGCATTTTGCTTAGGCAAATAATAAAGTACTACTCTATTATCCTTACGGAAATAGTCTTTTGCTACTCGTTGGATGTCCTCTCTTGTCACGGCTAGGTATCTGTCTAGCTCCGTGTTGATCAAGTTGGCATCACCATAGTACATCTTGTAGTTGGCTAGCGACTCTGCTACACCGGCTACTCTAGAGTTACCTGAGATGAAGTCATTCTCTACTTGATTACGTAATTTTTGAAATTCTTTTTCTCCGATTAGTTCGTCCTGCACTTTTTTGATTTCTACATCCATTGCTTCTTCTACTGCTTCAGGAGTTTTACCCATATTGGTAATACCGAACGCAAGACTTACACCTGGATCTTCTAAATCAAATGGAAAACTACCCGCCTGTATTGCTACTTGCTTTTCATCTACCAATGCTTTATAAAATCTTGAACTCTGTCCTTGAGACAATAACTGACTCAACATAGACACTGCATAGTAGTCAGCAGTACCTTGAGCTGGTGTTCTGTATGTCTGTACTACCGCTGGCAACTGGATGTTGTCATAGATCGTATCTCGGATCTCACCTGTCATCGGCGCTTCTACGATACTCGGTCTGTAGATTTCTTTTGTTCCTTTCGGAATACCACCAAAGTACTTAGCGATCATACCAGTCACCTCATCATAGTCGATATCTCCTGCAATAGAAAGCACCGCATTGTTAGGTACATAAAAGTCTTCATAGAAGTTTTTATAATCAGCATCTTCAGCAGCATTAAGGTGCTCCATATAACCGATTACAGGCCACTTGTATGGGTGATCTTTGTATGCTCTTTTCATAGACTCTTGGACTACTGATCCATAAGGCTGGTTGTCGATACGTTGTCTTCTTTCTTCTTTGACAACTTCTCTTTGAGTTTCGATACCCTCTTTAGCTACGATAGCATGGAGCATTCTCTCTGACTCTAGCCATAGACCGAGCTCCGTCTGATTGGATGGTAATATTTCGTAGTAGAATGTTCTATCGTAAGTAGTATTCGCGTTAAGCGTACCACCTGCATTTTCTACATACTTGTCATATTCTCCACGACCGATATTTTCAGTTCCTTCAAATAATAGATGTTCGAAGAAGTGAGCGAAACCTGTTTTGTCAGGATTTTCATTTTTACTTCCTACATGATACATTACAGAGACACATACGATAGGTGTAGAGTTGTCTTTATGCAAAATTACATGCAATCCATTGTCCAATGTAAATTCTTGGAAATCGACCTTATTCATCTGAGCTGATACCTGAAAGCTAAATAAGCCTAGGAACAACAACGAAAACAGTTTATTCATAGTTTGATTTAAGTGATTTTATTTAAGTAATTCTAATAC
>CALDEO010000255.1 GCA_937942465.1 uncultured Saprospiraceae bacterium | reverse complement strand
TCTTCGACTAGTTCAAAGTGCAACTTGTTCGTATAGAAGTCAATGGCTTCATCATAGTCTCTGACAACAATGGCAACATGAGCGAGTTTTTGTTTCAATTTGAATATTGCTATTTGTGAATAAAACCTTACTAGACCTAAGCCTCTCAAAGATAGCGATATAGAGCTGTACTTTTAATGATTATATACAGATTGTCTCCAAACATAGAGTATATGTCCTCTATATCGGATCAATGGTCTGCGTGAGTAGTAATATTTCAAAGATTAAATAGCGGAAAGCTCTTTCTCTATATTTCTGAGTTTGTTGTATTCTAATACCAGAAACAAACCGATACCTCCAAATATAAGGATGGTTCTTATCCACATAAAAAGCGAACTATAATCAGGAAATAAAGTCTTGACCACAATCAGCTCAGCTATCAGTACGGGTACTATCAGTATGATCATCAATAATGATACCGCTCGGAGTCTCAGATATTTAGGTTTTGGCTGGGATAGTTTAGCCTTTCGGAATAACTGCTTATACAAGTTTTCTTTTGGGTTGATTTTGGTCAGTTGTTTGAGTAATACACAACTTTCCTCGTATTTGCCCACATTAAATAGGCAAGCCGCCTTGCGATATACCAGTGCCTCAAATGGGTCTTCTGCCTGATGTATACCCACGTTTTCTATGACTACCTCTTCTATCAACGCATCTATCAATAGCAGTAATTTGCTATAAGCACCCATTTCGAATAGTGCAAAAATATAACTCATTTTCGTATCAATCCATAGATGGTAATCAATACCAGATAGCTCCTTAGAGTTGATCTCAAAAAACCGTACTTTAGACCTATAGTCGTCATCACTGATAGACTTAAAGTCAAGGTATATAGGATCTTGAGTAATATTTCTTTGGGTGCTCACTTTTGTAAAGTTAAGGTGTTATATACATTTAAACGCTGCATTTATTGTTAATGTTTGCGATTGTAGTTAGATATATTTTTATCGTATACTTTATTTTTATTAGTACCTTTCTCCTATTGTTAAATACGCAGCAATCATCCAAAACGCTGCATCAAAACATTTAAGAAATGGTAGATTATATAAGTGTTATCAAGTCTGAAGAGTATAAAAGTATCTCAGTTTGTTTTTATCTAGAGCAAGATCGCATTATGGCAATTGGTGAAAAGATGAATGCAATTAATGAAGAGGCATACATGAATGGGTATAACTGGGAACCGTTTTTTGCACATTATTTTAATAAAACAAATCCTGACATCCTTATTGGCCTTGAGCCTGATCCAGAAGCTGGTATGTATGTGGCAAGTTATACACTCAATGCTGATAATGAGGCTAGAGCTAATAAATTTGAAACTGCCGTCAAAAATCTGATCGAAAACGAACAACTAATCTATGACTTCCTGAAAGAGGAAGGTGGCGAGATTGAATGGGATTAAAAACAACTTAAAGCTCTCTTATGGCAACTCCTCTCAAATACTATTACAACGATGCATTCTTTGCAAAATTTATGACCGCTATGGAGGCTGTGCTGCCTGATTTTAAACAAGCGGATTGTATGGCTCAGATTTACTCTGATGAGTGGGAAGCATTGGAATTGAAACAGCGAATGCGACATATAGCAAAGGTGTTGCACGGGTTTCTACCCGAGGAGTATCCAAAAGCAATCGACAAGATAATTGAGCTTGTGGCGTATATCACGGAGCATCAGCCTGGTTATGCATTCGAGTATATGTTCATCCCTGACTTTGTAGAAGTATACGGTATGGATGACTACGAGACATCCATAATGGCAATGGAAAAGATCACCCAATACTCAAGTTGTGAATTTGCCGTAAGGCCATACTTGATCAAATATCAAAATAAGGTAATGAAACAAATGCTCATATGGTCAACACATGAACATCAGAATGTCCGAAGGTTCGCAACAGAGGGGTGTAGGCCTAGATTGCCATGGGCTATGGCGCTACCTGCCTTAAAGAAAGATCCAAGCTCCATACTGCCTATCCTAGAAAACCTTAAAGACGACTCGTCAGAGTTTGTACGTAAAAGTGTAGCCAATAATCTCAACGACATCTCAAAGGACAACCCTGAGGTCGTGATCAAAATAGCTCATCAGTGGATAGGTCAGAGCAGCAATACTGACTGGGTAGTGAAGCATGGCTGCAGGACTTTGCTCAAGCAAGGCAATACTGAAGTGATGTCTCTATTTGGATTTGGCTCTGTCAAACATATCAAAGTTGACAATCTTGAGATCGAAAATAAAGAAGTAGCTATTGGTGGTGAACTAGCTTTTACATTTAACCTGATCAACAACAATATTCAAGACACGTTAATACGGCTAGAGTATGCAGTATTCTATCAAAAAGCGAATGGAACGTTAAGCAAGAAAATTTATAAAATCAGTGAAAAAACATACGCAGACAAGTCGATCTCAAGCATCCATAAAAAGCAATCTTTCAGATTAATAACAACGAGAAGGTTTCACAAAGGCTTGCACCAACTGGCCGTTGTCGTCAATGGTGTGGAATACCCTACAAGTGATTTCGTACTTGTCTAATATGGAGGTTTATAAATAAGACACCATGCTAAATCATCTACTTTATGGCTAACACAAAGCTTGCATTATGAAAATAGAACACATCGCCATATGGGTTAATGACCTAGAAAAAACGAAGGCATTCTATGAAAATTACTTCGATGCTATAAGTAGTGATCTATACCATAATGAACAAAAAAAATTTAAATCTTACTTCCTGTCTTTTGCTGATGGCTGTCGACTAGAGATCATGCATAAGCCTACAATCCCACAAAGTAAGAATAGCCACATAGAAGAAAGTATCGGTTTTATTCACTTCGCTATGTCGGTAGGTAGCAAAGAAATGGTCGATCAACTAACAGATAGACTGAGATCGGATGGATATACTATTGTCGGCTTACCTAGAACTACTGGCGACGGATACTATGAAAGCGTAATACTAGACCCCGAGAATAACCGCATCGAAATAACAGTATAATGTCCATACCTTTATGGCTTATAAACTATCGA
>CALDEO010000254.1 GCA_937942465.1 uncultured Saprospiraceae bacterium | reverse complement strand
TAATAGTCAAATCCTTTACGACCCAATACATATGATTGATCCTCTGGATAGCAAACAACTCGCTTGTCATATATACTCATCACAGTATCTAGGTAGCTCTTTTTTAAGGCAACATCTGTGGTGTTTTCGTAGAGGTTTTTATATAGTTTGACACCATCATCAAATTGATATTTAACCTTCCCGTTGGCAGCGGGAGCTCGGTAAAATGCTTTTTTCCACAAGGGTAGGGCTTCTTTAAAATCTTTTGCCTTTAGAAAATCTCGATACAGGACATATGCAGTCTCAGTCTCGTCTCGTAGAGCATACTCTAGTTGTCCTAGCGTTAAGCAATCTGGGTTGATCACTTCGTTAGATGCTTCTGGTAGTTCTCGTACGGTATCTGTTGATACGATTTTTTCTGTAGTCTTTGGGCCACCACAGGATACGATGATCAGGAGGCAGAGGCTGAGTATTAAGTGGGAGTATTTCATAGGATTGTAATGGTGTTGATACATATATGATGCAAAAAAGAGCCACTTTGGTTCGCAAAGTGGCTCTTTTTTATTTTTAGCAAATAGTTATCTAATGCTATTATGTTGTTGAAAGATCAATTACTTGAATCTTATTTTTACTTTTTCAGCAATCCAACATCCTACAGTAGCACTGTCTCCAGCCTTTACACTTCTCATAAATCCTTCGCTCTGCTCAGGTAGTGAAGCTCTGTACTTTGATATTCTTGCTGATGCATCCGATGCAACTTCAGGATCGATAGACTTAGCATAAGAATACTTATCTATAGCTGCTATAATTGCAAGTCTTGTATTCCAAGAGTCTCCACAGTTACGAGCACCTGACCCATACATATCTCCGATAAGCATGTAAGGTCGTCCCCAACCTGGTCTCTTTTTACCTGCAGTTCTAGCTTCTGATCTAGCATCTCCATATCTCTTCAACTTTCTATATAGTATAGATGCTATTGAAAAGTGGTATCCTGCTTGTTTTGAAACATCTGGCTCATCTTGGATAGCTGACTTGTATTTATTGATAGCTCCTTCAAAATCTCCAGAATCATATAGCTTCTTAGCCATTACACCTGGGTTGTTTTGTTCGAATTCTGCTTGTCTGTCAGCATTTACGCTACTAGCCCAAGATTCATACTTTTTCTTCATTTCCATTACTAGTGGATCAGAATCATCACATCCTCTTGCTTTCAATACATTATATACTGTCTTAGCTAGTTCTGGATCATCTGGACTAGCCTCCAATTCTGCTGCATACTTTTCTTTGAAGTAGTCACAGTCAAATATGTCAGCCTCTATCTTAGAGAATGTTCCCTGAGCAGATAACCAAGCTTGCTCATAGTAAGATGCAAGCCTTTCGTTGTTAGCAATGTTGTAATCAGCAATTTCTTCTAGTTGCTTGTAGATAACTACAGCTTCTTCTTTAGGTAGTAATCCTTTTTCAAATTGGTATACTACAATGTTAGCAGCTGGAGCGAATACTACATATTCTGACTCTTTACCACCTTTAGCCATAGCTCCCTGTAGTACTTCTAGGTTTGTGCTGTATGTACTGTTAAGAGAGTAGTACATGTCATATGCCTTTCGACCTTGAGTCTGACCGATCTTAGTCTGGTAACACTCATCCGTACTACACTTTAGAGAGATAGATTTAGATTCGTAGCAAGCAAGCATCTCATCATATAGTCTGATTACGGTTGCTTTATACTCTGTTACTTTTGCAGGATCTTTCTCTGTTGTAAGTAGGTTTTTGTATAACTCTATACCATCCACATAGTGAGTAGATCTCTTACCGTCCGCTGCGGGAGCAAGTTTGTAAGCTGTCTGCCAGTTTTCGAATGCTAATGTATAATCTTTAGCCTTGTATGCATCTCTGTATACAACGTGAGCATTTTCTGCTTGATCCTTTGTAGGAGAGTCAACCCAGGTTTCACACTGTGCATTGGCCTCTGTTCCGATAAATGCTGCGGTAAGTAATACAGCAAGAAGTTTTAATTTATTTTTCATATTAGTCGTATTTTCTTTTTATAAACCATTCATCATCGTTAAATGTGAATGAGAAATTAATTGTTGCAAAGTTTTCTTGAATAGAACTTCCAGTACCTCTTTTACCAATTTCTAAGCCAAGATTGGCGTGAGAAATCTTTCTTTGGTATATAAAGGGCAACCCAAAGCCAATAGTAGCTCCGTATGAGGTTGCTTGATCCTGATCAGCAAATCGGGGATCTGTTCCATAGTATAGACCCCATCTATAGTACATTCGTTTAAAGTAGTTATTAAAAGATTTATAATCTGGACGTAAATAACCACCCATTGAGGCTTTATATGAATCTGTAAGTTGCCCTTGATTAGCATCATTTCTAAACCCTGACCACCTAGTATATGTGTACGATGCACTGATCGATGACTTTGATCCATTATAGTATGTCAACCCAAATCCTATTTCAGCTGGTAAATTACCAGTACCTAGTGAATCCAAGGTAAAGTTAAGGGTATCGACAGCAAAGTCGTTAGCTGTTCCAAATCTCGCAACACTTCGCTCTAGTACAGAAGCATTCGTGTCAAACGATGTTTTACTATTAGCATGTAGACCGAATGTTATGAATTTAGCTGGAGTATTACGATCGGCTATTCGTTCTGCTTTATTTAAATCTAATTTATAGATAACTCCAGCATTCCATAAGAATCCTTTTACACTATAGTCATAGTTAAATTCATTGTCAAATGCTCCTTGGATATCACCAAAGTATACATTTCTTTGATATTGGATTTTTCCAAACAAGTATCCCATGTTGACACCTGCAGAGAAGTTTTCATATCGGTAACTGTTACCCCACAAAAACTTATAAGTACCACCTGATCCAACATAGTTTTTCTGGATTCTTCCTACATCCGGAATACTATCGATAGAAGAAATATTATATCCTACCGCTGTATGAGGCATCAGTGTTAAGTTCATACCCCAGCTACTCTTACGTTCTACTCTGTCTAGGATCTCGTTGATCGGATTACTCAATGGGAATGCAATAGATGCATATCCAAGGTTACCATTCCAGAGTCCTTCTGACTGTGTATCGTCTTTAAGGTTAGTGTATTTAGCAAATATCCCAATGTCAAAACTTGTAACATCCAAGAAACCATAAGATGCAGGATTGACAATGTTGATGTTATATGCATCTACATAGCCCGCTCCGACGCTACCCATACTACGTAGGGTCATGAAGTTGTTGTCCACCGCATCACCCAGCCCAAGCCGTGAGTATGGGGAGTTAGCACTATACTGTGCATACCCTATACTGCAAAAAGATACAGCTAAAAGCATTAAAAATATTCGGATGTTCTTAATGTGCATTATGTTTTAGAATTTCATGGAGCCCCATAAGGACAATGTTTTCTTCTACAAAGATCTTAGATTTGACATGTTTTGCAAGAAAATCAGCGTCTCCGCCGGTTAAAATTACGTTAATGTCTTCAACCTTGTATTTATCTATGATACTAGCTATGAACGAATCAATCTCGAATATTGTACCCAAGACCGCTCCATTTTGTAAAGCTTGTTCAGTATTTTTTCCTATAAAGTCGGCATGATATGCGATATCTACATTGGGTAGTAAGCCTGTATAGTCATGCATCGCCTGTGCTCTCATACGTATACCTGGTGATATATTACCGCCAAGGTATTGCGCATTATTGATAATGTCAAATGTGATACAAGTACCCGCATCGATGACTATAGATAGTGCTTTAGGGTATAGCGCATTCGCTCCTATAACAGCTGCCAGTCGATCTCTACCTAGTGTCTCCGGCGTTTCATAGAGATTTTCTATCGGTATCAGTGTATGATGATCTAGCAATACTTGGTTAAGTATTGCTTTAGGCAATATCACGTCATCTAGTCGTGACTTAGTGGATGAGACGATCATACCATCTACATCCTTCATCACTTTCTGGTCCTCAAGTATATCTTCTAACTCAGCATAAAACTGGCGTACCAGTAGACCCTGCTCAAAAATGGCAGCTTTGGTCCTAGTGTTTCCTATGTCGATGCAGAGATTCAAAAAAATGATCGGGATTAGTGTTTGAAGTGGCGAATACCAGTAAATACCATCGGTAGACCATGCTCATTGCAATAGTCGATACTCAACTGATCTTTTATAGATCCTCCAGGTTGTATCACCGCTGCTACTCCTGCTTTATGTGCTATCTCTACACAATCAGGGAATGGGAAAAATGCATCTGACGCCATCACAGAGCCAGTAATATCAAATCCCATTTTCACAGCCTTAGCAATAGCCTGCTCACATGCGTCTACTCTAGATGTCTGTCCACAACCCATACCGATCAGTTGTTTATCCTTGATCAGTACGATCGTGTTAGATTTAAGATGCTTGGCGCAAATATTCGCGAAAAGCAGATCTTCTACTTGATCAGCAGTTGGAGCTGTATTGGTCTTTACCTCTAGATTGTCAGCAGTCTCTGATGATTGATCAGCCATCTGCGTGAT
>CALDEO010000253.1 GCA_937942465.1 uncultured Saprospiraceae bacterium | reverse complement strand
CTAAAGCTTGATATTTTGAAGGCGGTATAACCTGATACTGTAAGTCCTATAACTGCGGTAGCTTTTACATCTTCTGCTGTTTTAGCTGCTTTAAAGCAAAGCGTATCAGATAAGAATGTACTTCTCTTAGGATCTGGCTTTGGTCTCTTACCTTGGATTTCGTAGTGGTCTTCCGCTTCGTCGATAATCTTATTCATTGCTCGTACTACTAGGTGTGGGTGCTTCCCTACAGAAGTCTCTCCACTCAACATCACAGCATCGGCACCATCTATTACTGCATTAGCAACATCAGATACTTCGGCTCTTGTAGGACTAGGATTAGTAATCATACTCTCCATCATCTGAGTAGCTACGATTACAGGTTTTCCTTGCTGGATACATCTTTTGATGATATTCTTTTGGATAGAAGGTAATGTCTCCATTGGTACTTCTACACCGAGGTCTCCTCTTGCAATCATGACAGCATCAGTAGCCTTGATGATTTCTTTAAGATTGGCAACAGCCTCTGGTTTCTCTACTTTAGCGATAACGAGTGCTGGGTGATTCCTTTGTTCTATAAGTGCTTTTAATTCTGTGATATCAGAAGCTTTTCTCACAAATGACAATGCAATCCAGTTGACAGGTAACGTAAGTATGAATGCCAAGTCTTTTTCATCTTTGGGAGTGAGCGATGGCTGAGAGATAGCTGTGTCGGGTAGGTTGACACCTTTATTTGACGATAAAACTCCACCAAATAAAACTTTTAACTCTACTTCGGACTCATTATCGGTACTTATTACTTCAAGCATGAGTTTGCCATCATCTATCAGCACTTTCTCTCCGACTGCTACATCTTTAGGAAACTGAGCATACGACATATAGATTGCCTCTTTGGTTCCAAGTACTTCTTCGTTAGTGAACTTTATAATGTCACCATCGTCTAATTGTAAAAAGTCATCTTTTATTTTTCCTACTCTCAATTTTGGACCTTGTAAGTCAGCAAGTATCCCTACATGTGTTCCTAGTTCTTCGTTTAATGCAACGATTCTAAGGGCTATTTCTTTATGTACCTCATGACTACCATGAGAAAAGTTGAGACGGAAAACATCCACACCTTCATAAATAAGTTGTTTCAAGTTTTCTTCTGAAGAACTTGCAGGCCCTAAGGTTGCAACGATTTTTGTTTTTTGTCTTTTACTTTGGTCCATATTACTCAGAATGTTTTTGATTCAATTGATAGTGAGATAAAGGTAAATAGAATACATTTAACTAAGTGTATAAAGTACACATATAAAATTGCACTACCTATGATAACGATACAAAAGAGCATTTTGTTAACCTTGAGTACATAAAAAATTATCATATAATCGATAAAAATCGAATAGAATCCTTGGATATAGACTAAGAATGATCTTTATTTGAACTATAAATCAAAAATTTTACCATCATGTCAGAAGTTGCTGATAAAGTAAAACAAATAATCATAGACAAGCTAGGTGTTGACGAATCAGAAGTTACCACTGAAGCTAGTTTCACGAATGATCTAGGTGCCGACTCGTTGGATACTGTAGAATTAATCATGGAATTCGAAAAGGAATTTGATATTTCTATCCCAGACGAACAAGCCGAAAACATTCAGACTGTCGGACAGGCTGTAGAGTATGTCGTAAGTCAGAAAGGATAGTTCGAACAAAGAAAAGTGAATTGAGCAATTGATTCCATTGGTCCACAAGCGGGTATTACCCACTTGTGGATTTTTTTTTGGTAAAACCAAATGTTATATCATTTTACAAAGTTTAATTTTGGTTTTACTTTTAGCTATCTTTACGATCATCAATTAATTATCTGTATTCATTTGACAATTATATGAGAAGAGTTGTAGTAACAGGAATCGGAGCATTAACACCAATCGGTAATAACTTTAAGGATTATCAAGATGCCTTACTTAAAGGTGTAAGTGGTGCTAATATGATTACGAGGTTCGATACAGAAAGGTTTCGTACTAAATTTGCTTGTGAGGTGAAAAACTTCAATGTAGAAGATCACATTCACCGTAAGGAAGCAAGAAGAATGGATCCGTTTACTCAATATGCGCTAGTGACAGCTACTGAGGCAGTCGTACACTCTGGACTAGATCTAGATGTGGTAGACTCTGATCGAGTAGGTGTAATATGGGGTAGTGGTATCGGAGGATTTGAAACAACAGAAGCTGAGGTAGAGGATATCGCTGCTCGTGGTGGCAATCCAAAATATAACCCATTCTTTATTCCAAAACTAATCATTGATATAGCCGCAGGGCAGATTTCGATGAAATTTGGATTTAGAGGACCTAACTATGCAACGGTATCGGCATGTGCCTCATCGAGTCACGCTATATCATCAGCAGCAGATACTATAAAGCTTGGTAGAGCTGATGTAATGGTCACAGGAGGATCAGAAGCAGCAGTGGTAAGAGCAGGAATGGGAGGATTCTCTTCTATGAAAGCACTATCAGAGCGAAACGATGATCCGCTTACCGCGTCTAGACCATTTGATGCAGATCGTGATGGATTTGTATTGGGAGAAGGATCAGGTGCATTAATATTAGAAGAATTAGAACATGCTAAGGCAAGAGGAGCGACGATATATGCAGAGATTGCAGGATCTGGAGCTACTGCTGATGCACATCATATAACAGCACCACATCCAGAAGGATTAGGAGCTAGTAATGTAATGAAGAATGCATTGAAAGATGCAGGACTTAATGTAGAGGATATTGATTATATCAATGTACATGGTACTTCGACACCACTAGGTGATATAGCCGAAAGTAAGGCTATCTTGAATGTATTCGGTGAGCATGCATATAAGTTAAATATAAGTTCTACTAAGTCTATGACTGGTCACCTATTGGGTGCAGCTGGTGCAGTAGAGGTGATCGCAGGTATTATTGCTATTCAAAATAATGTAATACCACCTACAATCAACCACTTTACTGATGATCCTAATTTGGATCCTAAATTGAATTTTACATTTAATAAAGTACAAGAGCGAAAGGTGAATGCTGTGGTAAGTAATACTTTCGGATTTGGAGGGCACAACTCATCAGTTGTGTTAAAACGTTATGACAAATAAACATTGATAGGGCTACGTAAAATTTATAATCTATACTTGTCGAAAGACAAAGAACTGGCAAGACACTTAAGATCTATTATTGGGTTTGTACCTAATAATCTGAGGTTGTTTAAGTTGGCATTCTCTCACAAGTCAATGAACAACGAACGGGCAGCTGGTGATCATAATAATGAGCGGCTTGAGTTCTTAGGAGATGCAATACTCTCTACCGTCGTAGCGGAATACCTATTTAAAAAATACCCTAAAAGAGATGAGGGATTTCTAACCAAGATGAGATCCAAAATAGTTAAAAGAGCAACCCTTAATCTCATTGCAGATAAAATGGGACTCGATATGATCTTGACAAAATACTCTCAAGGTAAGATGAGTAAGTCAATGATGGGTAATGCATTAGAGGCACTTATCGGAGCGATCTATTTGGAGTTTGGTTATAGAAGAACGAAAAACTACATCATAAAAAAATTACTAAGAAAGTATCTAGATATACACGAACTCGAGTCTCGTGACGACAATCACAAGAGTAAATTGCTCGAATGGTGTCAGAAGCACAACAAGGATGTGAAGTTCGAATTGAAATCTAGGTATAAATTTGAAAAACGAGATCGATTTATCGTTGCAGTTGTAATGAATGGCAAAGAAATAGCCACCGCAGAGGACTTCAATAAAAAGTCTGCAGAACAAGCAGCATCTAAAAAATCAGTTATTAAGCTTAAGATTGAACAA
>CALDEO010000252.1 GCA_937942465.1 uncultured Saprospiraceae bacterium | reverse complement strand
TTTTTCGGTAGTAGTCAATTTCAAAAAGTGGATGGTATCCTTGCTATGTATCACGACCAAGGCTTGGTCCCTTTCAAGGCAATAACTTTTGGAACAGGTGTTAATGTAACTACAGGATTATCTATTGTACGTACTTCACCCGATCATGGCACTGCTTATGATATTGTAGGTAAGAATAAAGCAGATGGATCATCTATGCGCAGTGCAATATATACAGCGATAGATATTGTAAGATCTAGAAAGGATTGGGCAGACATGACGTCTAACACATTGGTGAGAAGAGAAACAAGATCTATCGAGAGAACATCTAAGTACTCTAATAAAAGAGATAAAGATGCGAGACCATCTGATAAAGCTCCTTATGATGCAAAAAGAAAAGAAGCAAAACAATGGGAAAAAAGAAAAGAGGAAAAAAGTAAAATAGAGGCTAAGGCGCCTGAAAAAACCTCGATCGAGGCGAGTGAAAAAGAACCAAAGCCATCAGAAAAGGCTGCAGAGTAGGTAACTATTAATAAAATGCAATGATCGGTTCGTCTTAAATCACTACAGATTGGTTTATTGAACAACCAACCCTAATGTCTCTGGTTCTAGGTAAATATAAGACTTTGTTTAATACCAAACTTAATTTGGACTATATAAACAAAGTTTCACCGTGTTTTTTGGAGTAATAGATTGAGTAAAGTAAGGTATTAAACCCTTAGTTCTGTGATGTTTATTTTTAGTATTTGTTGATTAACTTATTCATTATCAACGAAATGAACTGTTGACATGTTCTTACATCACTACATGTTTCTCTATATCATACAGAGAATCTTAAAGTCTCGTTAAAGAATTTTGAACTATAAGAAATAATTAAGTGCGGTGTGATTAATTTAATCGTACCCTCATTGGATGCGGGTAGTTATCGTAGTTATACAGTTGAAACTGCTCTATCTTTTTGATTAACTTATTAGCGTATGCTTTATCCGTTGCATAGCCACAACTTCTCAATCCACGTGCCCACTGTTTATAATCAGTCTTGTCGTAACTGAATAATACTTCATACCGCTCCGTATACATCAGAAAGTTGCTATGGTCTACATATGAATCTATAGGACTTTCGTAAGCTCTAAAACATGACTTGATTAATTTTCCAGCTTTGTTAAAGTCATCATCTTCGTGAAAGTACATAGAACCTCTCCAATAAGACTTACACTTAATACCAAAATGATTGTTGGCTCCACGAGCTAGGTCGCTATTGCCATTGCCAGATTCTAGTAGTCCTTGTGCAAGTATGATGCTTGCAGGGATACCACTACGGTGCATCTCTATGACAGCTAGATCTTTGTATTGATCAATGTAAGACATTGCTGGGTTGTCATCTGATATGGTCGAAAAAGCCATACAGACAACGCATAATAAAAAGATACTTACTGTTTTAAGGTACATATTTGTTGGATTAACTCGTTGCTATGCATTGTTGCATTGCAGTAGCTAAAATCCAAAGATTATGCCAAATAGGTGACACTTGCTTATATGGTGTTAATCTCTTATGTTAAAGTTTACTGTATTATAGATACTTGCTCTGACCACAATAAAATATCACCATCAAATAAGCTCAAAGTGTAAGCTCCTGCAGACACAGGGTTGTCTAGATTAAAATTAAAAAGATTAGCTTGTTTTGATCCTTCGATATGTATCTCTTTGTTAAATACTAATGCTCCAGCACTATTATGTATCTGAGCTTGTACTTGAGATGAATTAAAACTAGCAATATTCAAAGTGAATTGATCTCTAATAGGATTAGGGAATACCGTAATGTTTTTTTGATCTAATTTGAAGCTTACAGTTTTAGTATCTGAATATGTATACTTTCCATCATAATCTACTTGTTTGATCTTATAGTAGTTGTTGCCTAGGTAAGGTGTATTATCCGTGTATTCATAAGAGTGCTCTGTTGCACCATCTGATTTAGGTTCAACTCTACCTATTGATTCAAAGGTATTACCATCCTTACTTCTCATTACTTCAAAGTATTCGTTGTTTACTTCTGACTCAGTAGACCATTTTATTTCTGAAGTTTTATTATTTATGGCTTCTACAGTTAATTCATTCCAGGTAACTGGTACTGATATAATACCCATTTTGAGAAAGTGAGCACCATATGTGATGTCAGTAGCAACGATACATTCTGAACCGAAAAATGGATATACTCCCCAATTTCCTTCATATCCGGTATAGCTACCACCATTGTTATCAGGATAGGTGTCATAGTGAGCAGTACTAGTCGGTGCTGCTGGGTTTGTTATATCCCATACTTGTAGACCATCTTCATAATTTGATACAAATAGGTTATTCCCTACTACATACGGATTGTGTACTGAAGGTAGTCCTGATGACTCTAATGGGTCGCTTATGGTTCTTTCAAAAAACAGATCACTACCATCAAAACGTAATACGGTAATGGGCTGCGGTGGATTATTATTTTCATCAGCAGAGTATACATATCCATTACCAGAAGGCCAGCTACTATGACTATAGCCTGGTGTATCATATGATGCAATAGGCATAGGAATATTGTTTAAGTCTGTAAGATCCCAGATATAGAGTCCTGTCTGGGCATGTGAGCAATAAGCAATGTTGCCCGTGACGTGCAGGTCATGTACATAGAAGTTCTGTGTACCACCTGTGATATCATTAAAGTTAATGTTCTTTAAGAGTGTAGGGTTGCTAGGGTCCGTTGCTATGTCCAATACAACTAGATCAGTACCACCGCCAGTATTGGTACCACAAGCATACAACCTACCAGCTGGTAGATCAACATATATATCGTGGGCACGAGTAAAAAAGCTGGTATTAGTCGTTACCGTTACGATGCCATTATCAATGTTACCCATGTCAGCTATTTTTAAACCCTCTGAACAACCATCACAAACGGAGTAAACATATCTACCGTATGTTTTGATATCTCTCCACGTGACGCTACTACCTCCTGCGTATGCAGTTACTCGTTTTGTATCTGTACATGAGTTGACTTTGATGATTACAACAGAGTCGGCAGTACCTACAAGAGCATACTCGTCTCCATTACCTGCTGTATACCCCCATGTATCATTGTACTTCAGTCCATTGTGTACGGTCATATTGCCAGGATTATATTGAGACATTAATGTCATATTATCGGCCTGACTATATACTGATAACGTAATAAATAAAAATACTAGAGTGATGTAAATATTTTTCATAATAGATATTAGATTTCTACTTCGTTAAGAACGATTAAAGTAGATTGAAAACAAGAGATGCTTTGGATTAAGCAGAGTATTTTGCAAAAGCAGTAATAACATCTGAAAGTTACATATATTTTTAACTAAAATATAAACGAAATAAAAAAAATATAATTTTCTAGCATTTGCTTCCTAAATAACTAGGTCGATTAATAAATTGTCTTCACATTTACCGTTGTAGAATCTAATAAATTTGATGCAAGACCACTCTGACCGTATTATTGTAGATTATAAAGGAGAAGGAAAAGGACCACTCTTAGTCGTATTTGGCGCCATGCATGGCAACGAACCTGCAGGAGTGAGAGCAATTGAGTTGATGGGAAAAATGCTAGAAGTAGAACCAATAACCAATCCAGACTTCGTATTTAAAGGAAACCTGCTAGGTCTTATTGGCAATCTAAGTGCTTACAAGCTACAGCAACGATTTATCAATAAAGACCTTAATAGGCAGTGGACCGAGGACCGAGTAAATGCATTGTCCGATAAGGATCAATACGATGCAGAGGAAGTAGAGATGGCAGCTATCCTCGATATTATACATACCAGAATCGCAGAAACTCAACCAGAGCAACTTATTATATTGGACTTACATACAACCTCATCTAAGGGCGGGATTTTTACAATCTGTACGGACGATGATGCTAGTGTTCGGATAGCGCTAGAGTTGCATGCTCCTGTTATTAAAGGCTTACTCAAGGGCTTACAGGGTACAACACTACATTACTTCACTACCAAAAACATGGGTATACCGACCATAGGGGTCACCTTTGAGTCTGGGCAACACAACGATCCACTGTCTGTCAATAGAGCAATTGCTGCACTGACAAACTGTATGAGGACCATAGGTTGTGTACAAGCGCATCATATAGAAAATAGACATGACAGTCTTTTGATCGAATATTCAAAAGAACTACCTAAGGTTACAGAACTATTTTTGCGTAAAGCAATCAATGAAGAGGATAACTTTGTAATGTTACCGAACTACAAAAACTTCCAAAGAGTATCAAAAGGAGAAATAGTAGCTCATGATATCAACGGAGATATTGCGATAGAAGAAGACGCAAGAATATTAATGCCATTATACCAAAAACTGGGGGAGGATGGTTATTTTTTAATCAAAGAAATGGAAGGATACTAAAACGCTAAGCTATGAAATTTATATCTGAAAATACTGTAGATACCGTAGTTGCACAACTAGAAGCAGATCCTAATCTCTATGAATTATGGATGGCAAAGTATAGTGAAGATCAAGAGGCTATATTCGTATTTTATCAAGCAGAAAATTTTAGCTTGTTGACAACTGATGAATATGATTTAATGATATTCATGACTTTGGTGATACTAGAGTCTTGCAATGTGGAGGCAACTGAGGTGGCGGAGGTATCCATGAATACATTAGAAGAAAAAGAAGAAGCCAATTGGGCAATATTTCAAGAAAGTAAGAGTAAGACTTTTAGAGATAAAGTGACTCCGTTTTTTGATAATACAGATCAAGAAGATTTACTCGCATTTGTCGAGGATAGTCTAGTTGTCGAGGAGGATGAAGAAATAATAACTACCGTAGGTCGTGAGGTTTTATTTTTGACATTATGTACAGTTGTACAGTGTCTTGGAAAATAAACAATTGGAGGACTTAAGGTTATTGTTTATAGAATTCTTATTTTGAGAGCATAAAGGAATAATAAGAAAGAAACTATTTATACTTATAAACCAACGTGGATGAAAAACGTGAAGAACTTGTATCTCCTAGCATTGCTATTGTGTAGCACTTTTCTTGGAGCACAGACTATTGAAAACTTTGACTTAAATGTCGTAAGCTTAAAAAGCGCCGTTAACTATCAGCGGACGGTAAGCCCAGAGAAGGGTTTTTTGTCGATGACCATTGAAGGTCATAAGATGGACATGAATATTGTCCCTAATCAATTAATGTCACCTGAGTTAAGAGCAGCTTACCCAGGGATCAAAACCTATGACTTGTTAAGCAAGGACGGTAGTGAATACTACGGTACTATGACACTGTCTGAGGAGAGTGCAAGTATGATGGTACATACACATCACGGATATCGAGCGATTAACAATAGTCGCAACCCTGCCAAAATGCAAATAGAACTAGGAGATGATAAAATCCCTGTATGTACAGCTGATAATCATATCTCAGAAAAAATAGAATCTATTATACCTGAGGCAGTCAATAAACCCAACTTAGTTGAAAATGGTGATTTCAAAAGGGTATATAGAATGGCAATAATCACGACGGGTGAGTATTATACACTACAAGGAAATAATAACTCCGCAGTTATTCAATCTGTAACCACGGCAGTTAATGGCATACAAGCGATATTCGAAAGAGAAATGGCAATTAACTTTGAGTTGCTTACACCGTTTCTTTACACTAATGCTGCGACCGATCCATTTATACCGGACGAAGCAGGAGGAGACGGTAGAGTTACTCAAGCAGTGGCAGCTATAGATGCTGTTTTTAATCAAAGCACATATGATATTGGTCATGTATTACATCAGTCTGTATCTGGAGACAACTGGTCCTCGGGTGGTGTAGCTAGACTACGGGCAGTATGTAATGAAGGATTTGGGACACCAGCAAAAGCAGGGGGATGGTCTGGTTCTTTCAGTATCAATACCAATAGTTTCTTTTCCTTATTTGGACATGAGGTAGGCCACATGTTTGGTGCTGAGCATACCTTTAATGGTTCGGGTGGGTCTTGTCAAGATAACATCGGTAGCAATACATCATACGAAATAGCAAGTGGTAATACAATAATGTCATACAACGGTATATGTGATGCTACTCAGAATATCCCTAGTGCAGGGGTTGCTGATGATTACTTTCACTCGCATAGTTTAAGACAGATGACTGCTCATTGTAATGACGTAGGGAGTTGTGCTGCTGTTGTTCAGACGGGCAATTCGATACCTCAGATAGATGCGAGTCCTTGCGGAGAATCATATACTATACCAAAGGATACTCCATTCTTTTTAAAAGGTAGAGCAACAGATGCAGATGGTGATAATATGACCTACGCATGGGAGCAATACGATGAAGACGGTACAGGTACATCTACACAAGGGTTCATAGGCAACTTTGCAGCAAATAATAGAAATTGCCCAATTTTTAGATGTTATCCACCAAGCACAGACTCGATACGATACTTCCCTAGGTATGATGATTACATCAATGGTGTGAATAATCAATATGAAGTATTATCAAAAATAGACCGTAGCCTTACTTTCAGATTAACGGTAAGAGATAACAACCCAAATGGGAATGCATTTGCTCAAGACGAGTTGACGATGCAGGTTGCTGCAACAGGACCTCTTGTTGTGACAGCACCTAATGGTACAGAGCTTATCAATGCGGGAGATGACTTTACAATAAGATGGGATACCAACGGATCAGAATCATTATGTGATCTTGTCAACGTAGACCTTTCGATCGACGGTGGATTTACATTCCCTATACGTATTGCAAATAGTATAAGTTATGCTGATGAACAGTACGCCTACACATTTCCTCCAGGTTTAAATAGTACAACCAATGCTCGTGTAAAAATCACATGTATTGATAGTGAGTGTATGCAGTTTTTTGATCTTTCAGATACAGCATTTGAGGTAAGCTCAGATTGTAATCCTAATAAAAGTTCTATATGCGATGACGTGACATTGGTTACAGATCAAGGATCTAACGACCTAGAGTTGGATCTATCTCATGTAGTTGGTAATACAGGTATGACTGGTAACGAACTAGTTGGTCAGATTACATCTCTCTCTCCTAATAGTCAATTAGCATTGTTAGGACCAGGAGGTACAGGTTGTGGTGTAATAGTAAACAGTAGAGCATCAGAATCATATGTAGTCTCAGTTGGAAAAAGTGGAACATATGAATTTGATATGGATCATAGTTACCTAGGAGAAACAGCATACTTTTCATTATTTGATGAGGCAACATACAGTCCTACCAGTTCATGTGCTTCACTGATTACTTCAGCGGGTATTCAATCTTCAGCGGGTGCCCAATCAGCTCAGTCAATAGATCCTAGTGTAACTCTTGAAGCTTGTAAAGAATATAGAATTGTTTTTTGGAGCTTTGGTAATGGTGTAGTTCCATATAGACTAGCAAGTATATCAGGTCCTGGTAGAGTCTATGTAGATAATATAAGCGACCCTAACTTTGGGTATACATATGTAGCTATCAGTAAATCTACTAATCAAATAGTGTCATATGATGATACTGGTAACTTTAGAGATATTGCTCCAGGGTCTTACCTTGTATACGGTATGTCTTATGAGGTGATGCCTACAGCATTAGATTTAAATACTATTATTGGCAGTAGCATCAGTGACCTTGCGGTCAATGGAGATTGTGTACAGTTATCAGAAAATGCGAAAAGTATTACAGTTAATACGGCATGCTTTATAGAAGACATAGTAGCATCTCAACAATCTGCTTGTGATCCTGCTACCAATGAGTACAGTCAGGAGTTGATAGTTTCTTATCAGTTAGAACCAGATGACGCCATGCTTATCGTCAATGGTCAGATATTTGACATCACGGGTAGTCCACAGACAGTTACATTGGTTGGTTTACAATCAAATGGTGGGGTATTAGACATAGAAGCTGGATTTACGACAGATGAATTCTGTAAACTAACAGTAGACGCTGTTATTGCAGCACCAGAAAACTGTTGTCCATTTGACTTCGATCTAGGAGGTGACAGATTTGTATGTATTGGTGATGAACTCATACTTAACGCCGGCGATGCTGGTGAAACCTATCAATGGTTTAAGGATGATGTATTACTTGCTGATGCGGGTGCTGATATAGAGATTTTAGAAGATGGATTCTATACAGTGATCGTTACAAGTGCAGCAGGTTGTGCCAAGAGAGAAGGTGTAATGGTGACATATGTGGAGCTGCCGGTAATAGAGGCAGTAGAAGATGCAATCTTCTGTGCTGATGATACGTACGATTTTGAAGTAGAAACAGACGGTACTAACGTTGAAATATTTAGAGAAAACATTTCTGTAGCTGTCAATCAAGCAACCTTCTCAGTCAACGAGACCGGTTTATATACTGTTATCTCTAAGAATGATGCAGGCTGCAGCGTAGAGACACAATTTGAAGTAATAGTTAATCCTTTACCTGTATTGGATTTGGGAGATGACATACAAGCATGTGAAAGCGATGATGTAATACTTAATGGAGGAACGGATGGAGTAGAGTACCAATGGTTTGCACTTGGTGTAGGTATCCTGCCAGAGACCACTTCAACATTAAATGCTACCTTGTCTTCACAATATAGAGTGACTGTTACAAGTGCCGATGGGTGCTCTTCAACAGATCGTATTGAGGTTGATTTGCTTCCAGCGCCAACCTTAAATTTTATAGGACTTACAGATACAGTATACTTCTGTTCATTGGATCCAGAAGGTTTATCTCTAAGTGTTAATAACCCTGGAGAAGATATTGCTTGGACATTGGACGGCGCTGCATTCAGTCCGACATCTACCCTGAGTCATATCTCAGACCAAGCAGGAGTATATGAGGTATCTAGTAGCAATAGCATCGGATGTACCACTATAGATAAGGTAGTGGCAATACAAGTAGAGACACCCGTTGTTGATCTTGGAGAAGATATAGTAGCATGTAATGAATATACACTTACTTCTAATGTAAACGCAGACGAATACCAATGGGTTAAAGCAGGTACAACAACAGTATTGAGTACTACTGAAGAACTGACAGTCACAGAGACAGGAGTGTATTTATTGACAGCAACAAATCAAGGTTTATGCCCATCAGTTGATAACATCAAAATTGACATACTATCAGCACCAACTTTAGATTTTGTAGATGTTGCTGACACTATAGTTTTATGTTCTTCAGAGACAGCAGGATTGACGATATCGATATCCAACCCAGGTGGTTTAGATGTCACTTGGACATTGGACGGTAGTGAATTTACTCCGACATCAGCAATGAGTCACAATACCGATCAAGCTGGTCTGTATCAAGTATCCAGTGGCAATACGATCGGCTGTACCGTAATGGATATAGTAGAAGTCGTAATAGTAGAGACACCTGCTGTTGATCTTGGAGAAGATGTAGTAGCATGTAATGAGTATATACTTAATGCAAACGTAACTGC
>CALDEO010000251.1 GCA_937942465.1 uncultured Saprospiraceae bacterium | reverse complement strand
TATATCTTGATTGGTGTTATTAAATAATTCAATCCAATCTTCATATTTACCTTCGGCATCTGCTATGTTACTTAAAGAATCATTAGATGCTACGAGTTCATTGATAACTATATCTTGATAATCTACTGGTACGATGTTGAATTGGCAGCCGTACGTATCTTCTAGTTCTGTTACAAGTGCTTCATGTCTAGTGTTTATTGTTTGTAGGATTCCTTCTGCACCAGAATCTTTAACAAATTGGTCATAACTAAAAAGTTGATTTGGATCGTTTTGAATCTCTGTTTCTATTAATGTCTTATTATCATTTATAAACGCCTCATACTTTTCTGGGGTATATTCTTGATTAGTCATTTGACAGAAGTACTCATAGTATCGTTCTTTAAACTTATCTACACTCATCAATCTTCTGATGAGTACGCCTTCGTTGTCATCTTGATTAACTGTAAAATCACTACCCCCTTCACCTGGAGCACCAGATAACCAACCATAGATCTCTTGGCAGTCTTCATTCCATGTACCACAACATCCAGAGTTCCATTCAACTGTTTGCACAAAGTATTCATTGATTTCACTACCAAATTGACCACTTGTTATTGAGTTGCAATTGTTATAATCATAATTTGTATCGATTGTTTTACAAAATTGATCAGTACAGTTTTCTGATACGGTTAGTGTTAGACATACGTCGTAGACACCAGCTTGATCAAAAGTATGTATTGGGTTTTCTTCAGTTGATGTATTGCCATCTCCAAAATCATACATATACATTGGTTGCTCTGTTGCAAAACTGGTATTATAGAATTTTACAGTTTCAGAACCATCTGTCCAACCTGAAAACTCAGGAAACACAAAACAATCTTCAGCTTCACCACCAAAACTGGAAGATTCTAAAGCAAAGTTATAATCCCACGGTATCCAATGAAATACACCCGTGTTTGTATCCTCATAAACATACCAGTTACGACCATGTTGTAGATAAGAATCCCAATTGCCTGTAGCGACATCAACAGCAAGGGTTTTTAGGTATAGGTCTACATTAAATATAGACTCTATTGTTGATTCGAATTCTGTATCACTTGAGTTGTTTAGGACATCCATTAGATTAATAAAACCTGACCAGTCATCTGTTTCTCTGTTTGTTTTTAATTCGAATATATTGTCATATCCCGATTTATTGGGTCCATTATACTCAAACTTACTCCATGACTTATTTTTAAAGAGATTACCTTTGTCGTTACTAAAGTTGTTTTTTAGGAACGCTTGATCTACTTGTTCGATCGTTTGATAAAGGCCATAATATTCATCATTGAGGTATACTTTAGAGTACGAAGTCCTAGAAGCATTAACTCCTACAGCACGGAGCAAATCATAACAGATTACATCTCGCTGCATAGCAGGGTCACCAGTAGCATTGTTTAGGTTTAACTTTCGTAATCCATCATATCTTTTACCAGCAACAAACTCATTGAAATCGATCTTTATTGGCTTTTTAGGGCTCTCAGGAGAGTAAGAGGTAAAACCCTTGTAACGGACTCCAACAGAATCAACTTGTACTCCATCGATCGTTACATGAGCCATTAAGTATGGAACTCTACTACCTACTTCTTGAGGAGTTGAATCAAAATTATTAGATAAAACACTTAAAAAATTGGTGTCATCAAATTGTAAGCGTACTTCATGAATAAAACTATTATCAAAGATTTCATCTCCAGATTGTTGTGCTTGCACGGCAAATGAGAATAGAACTAATACAATAAAAGAGTAAATGAATGATTTTTTCATAATAACTGATTTTGCGATAGAATACACCTTCTTAATTACAAGATAGAAGGCCATTGTCTTAGTAATATAATACTAGTTACCCAAACGCTGCATGTGGTCAGTGATTGGTTTTATTTAGTTGTTTTTCACGACTATTAAGATTCGATATTTTCTGTAGGTTGATACTTGCGTAAAGCCTTATGTAATGAAGACTTGATCCTACGTCTTAGTCTCATAGGAGATATAACTTCTATCGAACTACCAAAACCTAAAATCAATCGTTCTATTTCATAGTTGTGGTGTACGTCGATGGATATTTCTATACTGCCATCCTTATGTTGAGTGAGTAATTTTTGACTTTGATGGAATGGCTTTGTGATTACATAAGGAGCATTGGATCGTTCTATTTTTAGGACTATAGTTTTCAGGTTAGCATCATTGAGCACGGTGACACCGTAGGTGTTCTTATAATAGTCGTCTGCATCAAATACCCGATGAAGATACTCCGTGTTGAGTGATAGATCTATGTTGACAATGCGGTCTAGTGCGAGGGTGAGTACTTTTTTTTCACTATTCCGTTGCCCGATAATAAACCATCTATTGTTATACTCTTTGAGTATATAACCATGAAATAAGAAGTCGCTATCTGCCCTTGCGGTGAACGAACGATATGTTAGACGTAAGACAATCTTCTTTAGTATTGCTTGATATAGGGTATCAAGATGTTCTATACCATGGAGTCTGTCATTTTTATCCATATGAATGATCGCTGACTCATTCGTTGATTCTCTATAGACTTTATCTTCAAGTTTCTGCATGACCCCGTTGAGTTCAGAGAATAATGAGAAGTTTTTGAATTGCTTCAGCATATCGATGGACTCTTTGATAATAGACATATCTACAGTGGTGATCGGTATATCTGTGATAGAGTAGGTCTCATCTTCGTAGGTATAGTACTTCTTGTCATAGCTAATGATCGGAGCATTATATCCAAGCTTATTGCTACGCATCAGTTGTATATCTAGTTGTATTGTCCTTTTACTTACATTCGTATTTTTACCTTCAAACTCATATAATGCGTCGGAGCAATATTCTATCAGATTATCAAGGGTCCATTTCCTAGATCTGTTTTGTAGGCATTTGTCGATCGTTCGATACCTGATGAGTGCATTTTTATTAGTAGCCATCAAAAATTATTTTCTATTATTTTAATGTACGCAAAATAGTTGCGTAGTAGTACTTGATCTTTGATGTAAATAAAGAAAAAATGAATATTACAGGAAAAAAATTAGTAGAGATGGGTTATCAGCCCGGAGCATGGTTTACCGATGCACTTCAGTATGTTAACAGCAATGAGTTATCGGATACACAGCTTAAAGAATATTTAGATGACAATCAACCGCAATTAATAGAGCCATTAGAAGTAGCTGTAGCCTACCATAAGAATATAAAAGCTGAGAATGAAGTTGAGGCTGTAACAGTAGATAAGGTATTCAGCACGATGGATGCACTTATGAAGACTCCCACTGTCGTGAATGGAGCGGTAATGCCGGATGCATGTCCTACTGGATCGATCGGTCAGATCCCAGTTGGTGGTGTAGTAGTGACAAAAAATGCAATCCATCCAGCAATGCATAGTGCTGATGTTTGTTGTTCTGTGATGATGACATCATTTGGTAATGCTGACCCCAAGGCTGTCTTGGATGCTGCTCATAGCATTACGCATTTTGGTGGTGGCGGTAGACAGGATCTTTTTGACTTTCCAGTAGCATTGGAAGAGCAGATCAAAGAAAACCGATTTTTAAATAGTGAAAGAAGTTTAAACTTGGCAAAAACTCATCTCGGAACTCAAGGTGATGGCAACCACTTCTTATATGTTGGTAAGTCTGAGAAGACTGGCGAGACGATCATGGTGACGCATCACGGTAGTAGAGGGTTCGGTGCTTATCTTTATAAAAAAGGAATGCAAGCAGCCGAGGCACATAGAAAGGTGTTTTCACCAAAAACAGATAAAGTCAATGCATGGATCCCATATGATACCGATCAAGGAAGAGAATATTGGGCAGCACTACAGGTGGTAAGAGCATGGACGAAGCTCAATCATGAAGTATTGCATACAGCAACAGCAGAAAAGTTAGCGATTGAACCATTGGATAGTTTTTGGAATGAACACAACTTTGTTTTTAAGGACGGAGATGAGTTCTATCATGCCAAAGGAGCAACACCTTTAAGTAATAAGTTTGTACCAGACTCAGTGGATGGTCTTCGTTTGATTCCATTAAATATGAGCGAGCCAGTATTGATAGTAAAGGGTGAGACCACAGAAAATAATATTGGATTTGCTCCTCATGGAGCTGGTAGAAACATCAGTAGGACTCAGCATATCAGGAATAATAGTGATCGTACGATCGAAGAAGTGTTTGCCGCAGAGACGTCTGGCCTTGATGTTAGATTTTATAGTGGACGTATCGATATCTCTGAGTTACCAAGTGCATATAAGAATGCCGAGACCGTGCAAGCACAGATGGAGTATTACGGATTAGGTACAATTGTAGACAGGATTATGCCTTATGGATGTATAATGGCAGGTGACTGGCAACAAGATGCTCCATGGAGAAAACGTAGAAAAAAGAATAGAAATAGAAGATAGGTAGATCCATTTAGTTAATGCCAGTGGTTGATCTATGAATCAGCATACTTGCCGTGTACACCTTGGAAAACCCATAGAAAACGCTAACTTTATATTAGAAATGAAAGTAACACGATTACATATTATCAATATTGACTTTAGACTGGACGGTATATCCACTGTAGAACAGAGATATAATGGACGTAGTAGTTGTAATTGGTTAATGTGATAGTATAAAATATAAACCTAGTATAGTGAAAGCGTCCAAATTAATTTTTGGACGCTTTTTTTTTGTAATTTTTTAAATAATTATTTGAATCAGGATAACAACATAAAATAAGCATTTGGAAGGGAAGCAATTGAGAGACAGCAGATTGTAAAAATTCGAATAACTTGCTATTAAGTGAGCAGTAATTGCGATGCCTAAAATGAGTATAAGTAATTGATAATCAGTAAATTAAATGTAAAATTTGTTTTGATTTTTCAATTAAGTGTTATACATTTGCAACAGCAAAAACATCGAAGTGATATGATATCATTTCGATAGAAAGTACATTAAATATAAATACAATGACAACACATAATATATATAACAAATTTAGCAATGATCTAGTCCAGATTGATCTCGGTATTGAACGACTAGAGCAACTAGAATTAAAAGAAATAGGAAGCGTATATATGTAGTATAGATAATAGATATCGGCTGCAATTAAAAAGCACTTCCTTTCACGAGGAGGTGCTTTTTTTTTGCGCTTACTCAATTTAAAACAATATAGTATTGTAACTCAACGGCTAGAGTATCCGACTGTCTCTCGGAAAGTTGCGGGTTCGAATCCCGTCAGTACTGCAACAAAAAATGAGAAAATGGCCCGTTCGTATAATGGT
>CALDEO010000250.1 GCA_937942465.1 uncultured Saprospiraceae bacterium | reverse complement strand
CTACGTGTTCACTACTAGCCAAAAAAAAAGCCACTCAAAGAGTGGCTTTTGTATTATTTTTGAGATAAAGCTTATTTCACTTTATTCAATATTGCTTCGAATTGCGCTGGGTGATTCATTGCGATATCAGCTAGTGCTTTTCTGTTTAAGTCGATTTCATGCTTTTTCAAAGCGAAGATAAACTTAGAGTACGGCATCCCGTGCATTCTAGTTGCAGCGTTGATTCTTGTAATCCAGAGTCTTCTAAAAGCTCTTTTCTTGTTTCTTCTATCTCTGTAAGCATACGTCAGTCCTTTTTCGACAGCGTTTTTGGCTACAGTGTAGACTTTACTTCTAGCTCCCCAATAACCTTTGGCTGCTTTAAGTATTTTCTTTCTTCTTTTTCTCGATGCTACAGCATTTACTGATCTAGGCATAATTTTAATGTTTTAGTACACCAGAGAGTCGATCTTCCGAACTTTAACCTCTGATCTCGTTAAAAATAATAGTAACAGGAATTATCTAATACAAAGGAGATCTTTGATTCTCGGTGTATCAGCTTTTGATACTAGAGTAGATCCTCTTAATCTTAATTTAGCTTTCTTGCTTTTATTTCTCAACATGTGAGATGTACCAGCTTGAAACCTTTTGATTTTTCCTGAACCAGTTACTTTGAATCTCTTCTTAGCACTGGAATTCGTTTTCATCTTAGGCATAATAATATATTATTTTTCAATAAGGTGGCAAAAGTAAATAATTAAAAAGAGTATAACAAACTTTCGCCTGTTATACTCTCTATATATTTTAGTAATTCTGATATAGACTTACTTTTTCTTCTTTTTCTTTGGAGATATCATCACGATCATACGCCTTCCTTCCATCTTTGGTAAGGCTTCAGCAGCACCGACTTCTTCAAGCTCACTTAAGAACTTCAATAATAATAACTCTCCACGATCTTTAAATACGATCGTACGTCCTCTAAAGTGAACATATGCTTTTACTTTAGCTCCTTCTTCAAGAAACTTAAGTGCATGACGGACTTTAAAGTCAAAATCATGATCATCCGTATTCGGACCAAATCTAATTTCTTTTATAACAGTCTTAGAAGTTTTAGCCTTGAGCTCTTTTTCTTTCTTCTTTTTCTGATACAAGAACTTCTTATAATCAATCACTCTACATACCGGTGGGTCTGCTTTAGGACTGATCTCTACGAGATCTAATTCTACTTTTTTGGCCCATTCCAATACTTCTCTAGTACCATATACGTCAGGCACCACTTCTTTACCAGCTACCTCACTGAGATCTCCTAGATTGTCACCTACTAGTCTGATCCTAGGTACTCTGATTAATTCGTTGATTCGGTGCAGTGCTTCTACTACACGACTGGGTCTTGCTTTTCTGAGTCTTGCCAAGTGCTTGTATTTTGTTATGTAAGGTACGTTAGTATTTAAATTATATGTAATAAATGTCGTAAAATTATTTTACTCTACGATATCTTGCTTTACAGCTTTTGTAATTCTTGTGATTATGAGACCATCTTTATCCTCATTAAGTTCGGCATGGAGCTCCACTCCTGGTTCAGGTGTTTCATTCAATATAAACTCTGCTAATGGGTCTTCAATGTACTTCTGTATAGCTCTGTGCAGTGGTCTAGCACCGAATTGTCGGTCATATCCTTTCTCTGCAACAAACTTTTTGGCCCCATCAGATAACTGCAATGTGAAGTCCATCTCTGCCAATCGCTCAAATAAAGCTAATAAAGTAATATCAATTATTTTAAAGATATCCTCTTGATCTAATTCGTTAAATATAACGATGTCGTCAATACGATTCAAAAACTCTGGTGAGAATGTACGTTTCAATGCACCTTGGATTACAGCTTTACTGTTTTCTTCGGCAGACTCTTGTCGAGCATTCGTCGCAAATCCTACACCTTGACCAAAGTCTTTCAACTGTCTCACACCGATGTTAGACGTCATGATGATCATCGTATTCTTAAAGTCTACCTTACGACCCATACCATCTGTCAACTGTCCATCATCCAATACTTGGAGTAGGATATTATATACATCAGGGTGAGCCTTCTCGATCTCATCTAATAAGATTACAGAGTATGGCTTTCTTCTTACTTTCTCAGTAAGTTGACCACCTTCCTCATATCCTACGTATCCTGGAGGAGCTCCTATAAGTCTACTTATAGAAAATTTCTCCATATACTCTGTCATATCGATTCGGATCAATGCCTCTTCGCTATCAAATATATATTTAGCAAGTGCCTTTGCGAGTTCCGTTTTACCGACACCCGTTGGTCCTAAAAATATAAATGAACCGATCGGCTTCGATGGATCTTTCAATCCTACACGATTTCTTTGTATCGCCTTAGTGACCTTTAGTATGGACTCATCTTGACCTATGATCATCTTTTTGAGATCATCACCCATCGATACGAGTTTAGTGCTTTCGCTCTGAGCTACTCTGTTGACAGGGATACCGGTCATCATAGATACTACCTCTGCGATATGTTCGCTATCCACTGGAAATCGGTGAGACTTTGCATCCTCTTCCCATTCTCTTTTCGCTGTTTCTAGCTTTTTGATGAGTTTAGATTCTTTATCTCTTAAGTCGGCAGCCTCTTCATATTGTTGGCTTTTGACGGCTTGATTTTTTTGCTCTTTTACAGTCTCTATTTGCAACTCTAGTTCTTCTACAAACTTAGGTACATGTATGTTTTTTAAATGAGTACGAGCTCCGACTTCATCCAATACATCGATTGCCTTATCTGGGAAAAATCGATCACTGATATATCTTTCGCTTAGTTTGACGCAGGCTCTTATCGCTTCCGCTGAATACTCAACGTTGTGAAACTCTTCGTACTTAGGTTTGATATTTTCTAGTATATGTACAGTCTCTTCTGCACTTGGTGGATTGATCAATACCTTTTGAAATCTTCTATCCAAGGCACCGTCTTTCTCTATATGCTGTCTGTACTCGTCTAGGGTAGAGGCACCGATACATTGTAGCTCACCTCTTGCAAGGGCTGGCTTAAATATATTGGATGCATCCAATGATCCTGTGGCACCACCGGCACCTACGATCGTATGTATCTCATCTATAAACAATATGACGTCCCTAGTTTTTTCTAGTTCGTTCATGATTGCTTTCATTCTTTCTTCAAATTGTCCTCTATACTTAGTACCTGCTACCAATGCTGCAAGATCTAGCATCACGATTCTCTTATTGAATAATGTTCTAGATACTTTCTTTTGGTGTATTCTCAATGCAAGACCTTCGACCACGGCAGTTTTACCCACACCTGGTTCTCCGATAAGTATTGGATTATTCTTTTTACGTCTACTCAATATCTGAGAGACTCTTTCTATCTCAGTTTCTCTACCGATGATAGGGTCTAGCTTATCTTCTTCAGCAAGTCTAGTTACGTCTCTACCAAAATTGTCAAGAACTGGAGTCCTTGATCTACTTGCGGTACGCTTAGCTTGTTGATTATAATCATCTCCACTGTTGTCATCATCTGACATCGGCGCATCAGAGTCACCTGATGCTTGAGAGTAGAAGTCACTGAATGTAGTCTCTTGTTCTTGTTTCACGTAGTCCAATTCTGTTTTATAACTTTCGTAATCTACTTGTAGATCATTAAATAGCTTTGTAGCTAGACTTTCTTTATGCTTTAATATACTCAACATCAAATGCTCAGGGGCGATCTCTTCGTTCTTGTAGAGCTTCGCTTCTAAGAATGTAACTTTAAGTACTTTCTCTGCATGCCTATTTAGAGGTAGGTTGCCTAGATTTACTTTTGTTCTGTTACTAGTATTTTGAGTTGTTGATTCTTCGAGTTGCAATTTCAAGTCAGCTATATCTACTTCTAGAGAGCTGAGTACTCTTATTGCCAAATTGTTGCCATCTAGGATCATTCCCAATACTAGATGTTCTGTGCCTATATAATCGTGTCCAAGTCGTAATGCTTCATCACGGCTTAGTTGTATGATTTTTTTCACTTTTGGTGAGAACTTTCTATCCATATCACAAAATCTGTTGTATGATTAAAAACAATAATAAGTAAATGCCTTTAAATCATCTAAGTTTTTAAACTTTTTTTGATTTATGGGTAAACCACTATTGCTGGTTATTAACAAATGTACTACTGAAAATATAGTGCCATCACACTTTTTATGCCCATTTGTCAGCATATTATACAAATGAAATTATTACTTGGTTTCATTTACTAGCAGAAATTAAGGAAAACTTTAATAATAAGTCCGCTTTTGGATATTAAACTTTTTAAAAGAATGGTTATAATATATATCGCAAAGTGATGCTATCGAACTTCTTAATATGCTTCCTAAATTTGATATATGATGGCTTAAACAGTCTAGATTGTAACGAAGTTCATTAATATTATGTTTTTGAAATGCCTTAAAAGCCCTATTTTATGGAGCTTTTGAGTTTTAGATTGAATCTGATACTGTATTTCAGGTTTAATTCGATAGAAAAGAATAAATTTGCAGTCCTTTAATAAAGAATCGAAAGAATTATGAAGTTTACTCTCGACAAACAAACGAAATACGCAGTATTAAAACTGGACGAAGAAAATTTGAATTCGCTAATAGCACCAAATTTGAAGTCAGAATTCGTTTTTTTAAGAAATGAAGGTGTTCAAAATTTGATTTTTGATCTTACTGATGTTAAGTATGTCGATTCGTCAGGGTTGAGTGCTATATTGACAGCTAATAGACTGTGGAAAGATTATGGATCTTTTGTTTTAACTGGAGGACATCACCCAAGTGTGAAAAAATTAATAGAAATTTCTAGATTAGAAACTATTCTATCAATTGTTCCTACTGTTTCAGAATCAATCGATTACATAATGATGGAAGATATAGAAAGAACTCTTAGAAACGAGAAATAAGTTTTTTTTGAGTTTTAATAGAAATTTCTGCTCATAATAGTTGCGTAATTTAAAGAAGCAGCTATCTTTGCAGTCGCTTAACAAAAGAGCCGAAAACGATCGGTTAGCTCAGTTGGTAGAGCAACGCCCTTTTAAGGCGTGGGTCCTGGGTTCGAGCCCCAGACCGATCACAAAAAAGTCCTGCAAATCTTACGATTTCAGGACTTTTTTCGTTTGTATACTTTAGTTTCTGGCGATGTAACCTTACAACTTTTTTACAACGTCACTTTATTTGAAATAATCGCGTAGGTGTATGAGAGAGAGTAGGAAAGTTAAAATGCTTTGCATATTTACTCTTTAATTACGGAAGCTTGGTTTTAAGAACTTCAATCCAGAGAATGTTAACCGTCAACATATAAATTGCATAGTAGTTTATTGTATTTGTGGGGATTTTGCTCACTCTGCGGCAAACAGCTTGCAGAGACTTGCATATGTATATATGTTATACCACTTGACACCCATTATTCCCCATAACTTATTGTTGGTTTTCACAATTCTATCGTTAAAAAGCCACACGATAGCTACTTCTATCCTTACGTTTTTCGCACGGTACTTGTAAATACTAACAGTCGAATTATATGGGGTATTATAAACGTCCAATAGTATAAGAGATACTGCCGAGAAAATTTAAATAAGACTAGAGCTAGGAGCATTCATACTTAAATAGGTATTCGTATTATAAAAATTTGTAATATGTTAGAGCTGTTTCTTTGATCTTCCAAATAAAACCAGTCCAGTAATAACGATGAGTCCTCCTAGGATTTGTGATATGGCTATAGATTCCCCGAAAGGGAAAGAAAGAAGAATAACAAAGAAGGGTACGAGATTCATGTAGAGAGAGGTAGTCGTTGCGCCCAACTTAACGATGCAATAGTAAAATGCAGTATAGGCAATACCCGTACTCAGGACTCCCATAAATAATATGCTGGCCCAAAAATCGAAGGAAGTAGGTACAGCCACAGTCACTAACTCACTAAAAGACATAATTGCAAATAAGATCAAAGCTATGATCGAACTGATCGTGGTCATAATCGTAGCGTCTACGTCACCGAGGTACTTAGATACAATGATCTGTGAGGCAGAGAATACTAGAGCCATGGCAACGATGTATGCATCTCCTGCTTCAAATTGTAATTCGATCAGTTGGTTGATATCACCTTTGACCAATATCACGGCAACTCCAGTAAAACTTAGGAATATGGCAAACCACTGTATGAGCTTAATCCGGTTGTCTAAGAAAAATATAGCCATGATCGCCGTAATTGCTGGACTTGTGGCGATAATGAGAGATCCGTTGACGGCACTCGTTGTAGTTAATCCCTTATTGAAGAAGTATATCGTAAGGAATACCCCAAATAAAGATGTCAAAAACATATACCAATATGCTTTCGATGTAAATCGGAATAAGGAAAATTTCTGGCCAAATTGAAT
>CALDEO010000249.1 GCA_937942465.1 uncultured Saprospiraceae bacterium | reverse complement strand
ATCGGACTACCCGATCACATTTGATGATAGCTACTACATGAGTTTTGAAGTATCAGAGGAGATCAAGACCCTTGCTATCAATGAAGGAAGCTCCAATAAATACTTAAACTCGGTATTTGATGGGTTGCCATATCATAGTCTGGATAATATTCCGATCAATCGGATAGACTATAGCAAGTTTGGCACTTACAAACTGATCGTACTCAATGATGTGACGAGCATCACTACAGGTCTAGCAACGGAGCTAGAAAACTTCGTACTTGGTGGAGGTAATGTGTTGTGTTTCCTATCAAAAAATCTAGACAAAAACTCTTATAACAACTTCCTCAATCGGATGGCAGCCGATGAGATCATACAACTAGACTCTCAAGAAAAAGAAGTAGCTAGGATCAATGAAGATGAGTTTATATTTAAAGAAGTATTTGAAAAAGCTAGATCGAATAGAAAGCTGCCTAAATCGCAGGTTTCATTCAAGATGACAAGCTACCAGAATAGAGATCGTGATGTACTAGTGACTAATCGAGATGGCAGTCCATACTTACTGAAGTACGCTAGACAAGGCGGTCACCTGTATGTATGTACCAGTCCGATGGATGTAAAGTCCAATGACCTCGCTCTGAATGCTGAGATATTCGTACCGATGCTGTACAAGATGTCGATCTCATCTCAGACTACAGAAGATATGGCACTTACCATCGGCAAAGACAACCTAGTAAGTGTATCTAAGCAGTCAGAAGATCAAGACATAACCTACATTGTGAAGGGTGAGGAAGAGTTTATCCCTGGGCAACGAAGATCAAAAAGCATGATGCTACTAGACATTAACAATCAGATCAAAAAGGCTGGCTATTATGACATCTTACTAGCAGGTAAAACAATAAAAACAATTGCATATAACTATGATCGCATCGAGTCTGATCTCAGCGCATCAAGTAGCGACGAACTCGTATATGAAAACCCTAAACTGACATCGCTCAATGGTAATCAAGAAGCTAATCTTGCTCAAATGATAAGCGAAAAAGATAGAGGTAAGCAACTATGGAAGTGGTGCCTGATACTAGCATTAGTGTTCTTGGGTATAGAGACTTTATTACTTAGATTTTGGAAAGCATAGCATACATATCATGAAACTGTTACTCAAGAAAGCCAAGGTCATACAAGCACAATCGGACTATCATGGTCAAGTAGTGGATGTCTTGATAGAAGATGGAATCATCACTAAGATCGGTGACCAAATCAATGCAGATGATGCTCAAATAGTCTCATCAGACAACATGCACATATCATCAGGATGGGTAGATATAGGTACTCACATCGGCGAGCCAGGCTACGAGCACCGAGAAGATATCGAGTCTGTAACCAAGACTGCTGCAGTCGGAGGTTATACGACGCTACTTCCATTTCCCAATACTCAACCAGCTGTAGATAATAGCACTCAGATAGAGCGACTCCGATACAAAAGCGAAAAGAACCTGGTCAAACTATTACCCATCGGTTGTGTAAGTAGCCATATAGAAGGTACTGACCTTGCGGAATTATTTGACATGCATCAAGCTGGTAGTGTCGCATTCAGTGATGGAGATCAATCAATACAAGATAGTGGCCTGATATTGAGAGCATTAGAATATGTGAAGGCTTTTGACGGTACGATCATACAACGAGCAATAGATAAAGGACTATCCAAAGATGGTCAGATGCATGAAGGGATCACCTCTACAAGCCTAGGCTTGCCGGGAATACCATCTATGGCAGAGTTTAACAGTATCGAGAGAGACCTCAAACTCAGAGAATATACTGATGGTCGACTCATGCTACATCTTATCTCTACGTACCAAGCAGTATCTAAAATACAACATGAAAAAACGCTAACAGACCGATTATTTGCAACAGTATCATATAGTAACTTAATACATGTAGATACTGATCTTGTCAACTTTAATAGTGACTTAAAGCTAATGCCCCCACTACGATCAGAGGAGGACAAAAAAGCACTCATCGAGGGATTAAAATCAGGTGTAATCGATGTCATCTGTAGTAATCATACACCACTAGAAGAAGAGCGAAAGAAACTAGAGTTTCCATATGCTGACTTCGGTGCAACCGGACTCGAAACTTGTTTTGCAGCGGTATGTACCCACATAGGTGATAACTTAGATCTAGAGACTATCGTGAATAGTCTAAGCTACAACCAACGAAAAATATTCAATATTGAGACTGCAACTATCAAAGTTGGTGAATCTGCGGATATAACCATATTTGATCCGAAAAAGTCATGGACTTATCGAACGAGCAGCTCAAAATCTAAAAACAATACGTATTTTAATCAAGATTTTACTGGACAGGTCATCGGCATTGTCAATAACCTGCAGTATCACTTAACTGACTTAAAATAACAATATGGACCACATCGAACCAACTACAACTACTTTTAAAACCGGAATTAAGTATGGGAACTTCTTAGGTTTAGCAACCGTAGCAGTAATCATATTTCTTTATTACTCCGGTATGCAGGACTTTGAAGCTCCTGACAACTTATGGTTTCCTTCTCTTATTAGTATTGCGGTCATGATTGCAATCACTGTTCTAGGCATTAGAGAATTTAAATATAAAAATGAAGGAGTATTGTACTTAGGTGATGCTGTAATCACTGCGGTTTATATAGGATTGATCGGAGGACTTCTTGGAGGAGTACTTACATTGATTTTCTATCAGTTTGCTGAAGATGATCTCTACGCTAAAATGATTTCTTTTATGATGGACTTCACAGTAAATAACAGTGACAAAGAATTGGGTCAAGAACAAATAGATGTAACCCAAATGATTTTCAACTATACATTCACACCATTCGGAATTTTTATATCTAACTTTCTTAATAGTGTTATGATGACAGCTATTATCGGACTCATTGCCGGATTGATAATGAAGACAGACTAAAAAAAGGACCTATTTTGATTAATATCAGTGTTGTAATACCATTATTTGACGAAGAGGAATCTCTAGTAGAACTGCATGCGTGGATCCAAAAAGTGATGCACAAGCATAAGTTTAGCTACGAGGTAGTATTTGTAGATGATGGGAGTAATGATGACTCTTGGA
>CALDEO010000248.1 GCA_937942465.1 uncultured Saprospiraceae bacterium | reverse complement strand
ATGTGTGAAGCACAAATTATATTGGATCCGTACATCATGTCTTCATATGGCAAACTTCTAGATAATTTGGCAAAGTCCATAAAGCTCTTTTCAAATAATTGACCATCTTTTTTGTAATATCTATATATTTCAAAAATATTAACATCGCCATCAACGAGTATTTTTTCTGAACCTTCAGCCCCCTTTTGCAAGTACGTTCTTACCTTGACGGCAGCCATATCTTCAAAAAGATATACTGATAAATTTGATTGATCCAGATTGGCAGCATCAAAGAATGAAGACATTGAAAAATTATCTTCTTCAGAATTAGAACAATCGAACCCATCTGTATAATATGATGTAGACAGCGTTTCGTCTTTTTCCATTATAGACAATGCATATTCTATTACATCTCTGACACTATATGAGGTACCCTCATACTCAAATGATAAATTTTGAGCTTTACATTTGTTTGTAAGTAAATCATCATTTGATACTTTCTGTTTTTTATCAGCATCAGATATGGTACTATAAGACCCTTTAACAAACAAGTATCCATTTTCTTTTAGTATTGCTTTCAATCCATCATTATCAGGCTTACTAGATACCTCGCATGATACAGTGCTGGTACAACCATGCGTATCTGTTACCGTTGCAGTATACAATCCTGCTTTCGATACACTCACTTGATGTGTACTCTCCCCCGTACTCCACACGACTCTACACTTATCGATCACTTGGTTAAGTGGATAATCTACCACCGTTATATGACCTTCTCCTGATGTACACAGAGCTAGAGACACAGGTGAAACTGAGACTTTAAAATCATTGCACGGATTAGAATCTTCCTCATCCAAATAATCCAGTATACCATCACCGTCTGAATCTTTAGTCTTATCCTCAAGCTTATCCGCTATCCCGTTCTTATCTGTATCCTTTGGTCTATTATCAAAGATATCACAGACATCACCAAAGCCATCACCATCTGAGTCAATTTGATCAGGATTAGCTTCTAGAACGCAATTGTCAGTGTAGTCACATATTCCATCATTATAGTAATCTATATTATCCCTTTGTTGAGGGCATGGATCTTCAGAATCTGGTATTTTATCATAATCCGAATCTCCGCTTGAATCTTCACAAAAATCACCAATACCATTTTGATTATGATCCTCTTGAAAAGGGTTATATTTAAAAATACAATTGTCTAAGGAATTTACCACTCCATCATCATCACGATCATTGATTCCATCTCTATCACATACATCACCTATATCATCTTTGTCGGTATCTTTCTGGTCTGCATTGGCTATAGCTGGGCAATTATCATGAAAGTCACAAATACCATCCCCATCTCTATCTTCGTTTTCATAGGAATTTAAACAAGTATCTACTTGATCCATAATACCGTCATAATCCACATCACAGGTCCCATCATCGATCACTAGAAGGTGAATCGTTTTGGTATTTATAACCACCCCATTTTCATCCTTAGTTTTCAATAAAGCATCTATGCTTTCAGTTGCAAGGTAATTGTACCACCCAACCCGAGCAGGATCCAAAATTTGATTTTTTTCTTTAGGGATCTTAGGTTTCTCTCCTGGACAAAGTCTTATTGTATCTCCTAAAGCAAATTTTTCCTTTAATTCAATCACCGTAAAGAAATCTCCCTTTACATTATTACTATACATTGATGTGCTCAGTACGAGAATCAACATACAGCAGATAGCCATAAATTCAATTCCTTTTCTTGTCAACACAATTCCATTTTTATTTGCTTCCCTCATTTTCTAATTTTCAAAATTTTGCTCCAATGTAACGAAACAATTATTAGAACAAGCGTCTACGTGTCCAATTTAACAATAAACAAAAAAAGACCAGCTCTATTACTAGAGCCAGTCTTTCCAATTGTTTAAAAGGGGTGTAATTGCTTTTTAATTACTATTGTATATTGCTAGGAGTTCCTTGATAGTCTCCTGGAAACAATATGTAATATTCATTTAAGTATAGTTCATTCTGAATGTGGTAGTGGTATTCATCACCACAAGAATGTTGTGTTGACGATGTATGGCCACCTGATGCATCCAAGTCAGAAGGATACCCTCCAGTCGATGCACATTTTCTTCCGTAAAGGAAAAAACCATCCGCTATAATACCGATCAACTTGTCATCATCCTCTGACCAAGCATGAGGCTCTAGATGATAATGGTAACTCTGAGGGCCTGTATGTGCCGCAGTATAATCCAATGATCCAACCGCGTTATCTAAAGGAATATTGGGACCTTCTTCGTCATTATAGATTACAGAACCACTGACCGCTAGACCTATTGCTCCTAGACCTGTAGAAGAAGAGCTTGATGCCAACTGTGGGCTTTGTGAAATAGTAAGACTGTATGAACCATTAAAGTTATCAATATTACCTGGCGCCATCTGCGCATATGATGTTACCGTAGGCTCAACATCTAATGGGTGTCCTGATGACCAATATGGTGATGTGTGATTAGGCAATCCATCGGTTGTCAAAACATAATTAGATCCACTTGCAATTATAGAGTAGCTGTCTGAATCAAATTCTGCGAAAGCAGCATGAATACCATTGATTAAACAATCTCCTGAGTCATTGTCATCATCACAGTTACTTACATAACCAGTTGGTTGATCACAAGCAACGATACTCTCATCTGGATTTCCTAATCCATCTTCATCCATATCTTGACACCATGTACTCGGTCCATTACCATTACAAACTCCACACGCATCGGTAACACCGATACAGTTATCATTATCATCGGTACAATTATCTACATAACCCATCGGTTGATCACAATCAACAATAGTTGCAGTTGAGATCCCTAATCCGTCACCATCAGCATCTAGACACCATGTAGTAGGACCAGCTCCATTACAAACACCACACTGATCAAGAGCACCTACGCAGTCATCACATACATCACCGGTACCATCATTATCGTCGTCGATCTGATCCGTATTTGGAGTATTAGGGCAGTTGTCATCTCCATTCAAAATACCATCGTTGTCTGAGTCAATATCCTCAGCATAGATATCATCTACTGTATTGCCTAGTAATATCTCTGTCCACCCTTCTTCATGATAAATGAAAAAACGATTGTTGGTTTCATCAAAGTACAATTGTCCATCCACTGGGATTGCCGGAACATCAGCCGATACCTCACCTACTGTAACGGCTAGACCAGAAAGGTCTACGTTATTAGCACCTGTCAAGCTCAATATATTGTTTTCGAAACCTAGGTTTTGAATTTCATTAGTTGGATCGGCATCTGTGGATGTAGGTAAGTTTACAGATCCACCATTGCTAAGCGTGAGAATATCACCTTGTAGCGTCAACTGTTGTATTTCATTAGTAGGGTCAGCATCTGCATCTTCCGTACCATCCATAGGGACTGCGACCGAGCCACCATTAGACAATGTTATAATATTGTCCACTATCGTTATTTGTTGTATTTCATTTGTTGCGTCGGCATCGGCATCATCAATATTCTCAGCATATTTTGAGTACTGAGCATAAGGAACACTTTGTAAGGGTGCCATTATTTCTATTTCAAAATTAGATCCATTATTAGGGTCTATACCGATACTTACATCTTTACCATAAGACCAATCTAATGCATCAAAAGCACCAATATCAGCAGTACCCGTACCTACAACAAACGAAAACAATCCTACTTGATCCGTTGTGACGGAATGTAACTCTGAATATTCCAAAGTCCCAATTTCATCCATAATTTGCAATTGAATTGCGATATCTTGATTTGCTAATGCAACTCCACTGGCATCACGAGCAACTCCTTGATAATTGAATCCTGTAGGAACTTGACTCCAAGCAGTAATAGATACGACGGAGAGTAAGCATATAATTAATAAATTTTTCATATGTAAGCAATTATAATTTTTCTAAAATTGAGTTAAATACGACACCGTCGCCAATGAGTCTTAATGCATAAGCACCTCGCACGAGGTTTTCGAGCCCATCTATGCGAGTTTCGAATTCGCCTTTTCTTACCAAGGCTCCGTCTATTGAGTATATTTCGAATTGTTGAAAACTTAAAGCCTCTTGTATTATATCTACATAAGATTCAGCAGGATTAGGAGCTATAGATATATCTCCTTTAAAAATTTCATACGTACCGACTTCGATATCAGATTGAGGTTGGATCACTCCAGACACCACTTGCGGTGTACTTACTGTATGATTAGCCGTTAATACCTCACCTATGGCGTAACTTACTTGATACTGGGGGGTATTGATCGTCTCGCCTGCAGTGGTGGTTGCTTGCTGAGCTTGCATTACATTAACCCCAATAACTAGGATCAAACTAATGGATAGGAAATATTTCATAATTGTATGTTAGTGTAAAAGAGAATCACAAATAAAAAACTACTACATGAGTTAATACATTTATGACATTATCGAACTTGCTGAACTAATTACTCATGGGATTGAGGGTTCGGCATTGCTTTTAAGTCGACATAAGAAGTTAAACCCCTCGTTGATGGTTACAAATTAAATTAATCCGATGAGATCGAGACTATTAAATATCACTAGCTAGTCAGCAGAGATAGTCCACCCGAGTTGTTCGATTTCATGAAACCACACTAAGGTGTAAGGCTTTTATTGAATTCTATCTACACTATTCCCTTTGATTTGCTTAACACCCCATTCTTCCTCCCGTTTCTATATGACAATCTCTCCTGCGAATGCTCTAACTGCGGGACCTACTAGCCATATATCTAAAAATTTATCCCCCATTCGTTGGACTCTCACAGACAACTCTCCACCCAAGGTTGTAATAGCAACATCGACACCTGCTAGATCTGCCCCAAGTGTATAAGCAATACTTGCAGCAACCACTCCCGTCCCACAGCTAAAAGTCTGATCTTCTACACCTCTCTCATAAGTAGCAACTGAGATACCATCTGATGTTTTCTCTACAAAGTTGACATTAATACCATCTTGCTTATATGTATCGCTATACCGTATAGCACTACCCTCTTTGGGCACATCTACTGCTTGCACATCATCTACAAACTTGACATAGTGTGGCGACCCCGTATCTAATACATACGCATCTCCATCTTTACTCCAAGACAGTACATCTTGCATTTTTAACTGTACAAGTCCACTATTGATGATCGCCTCATGCGGGCCATCGATCGCTATAAAGCTTGTCTTATCCTTTATAACGCTTAGCTCATTCGCGAAAGCTACAATACATCGTCCTCCATTGCCACACATGGTCGATTGACTGCCGTCGGCATTGAAGTAAATCATCCTGAAGTCATAACCTGCCTCTTCTACCAGAATAATCAAGCCGTCACCACCGATACCAAATCTACGATCACACATATGGGCAATCTGCTCGGTTGTCCATTCGTTTTGATAATCATGACCACGGCCGTCGATCATAACGAAATCGTTGCCTGTACCCTGATATTTTACAAATTGAATGTTATGCATCGGTTAAAATATGTCGTTAAAAAAGTAAAATTCGTAAATATCTGTTAGATAAACGAATCATAGCATTTAACATATTATATTTGTAATTAATATGAGTACCTTTTGTGAATGTATAATACCTCACGATACTAAAGTTTGAATATGAATAAATACGTTTCGATTTTTCTAAGTTCTACCCTAAGTGCCTGTATTGCTATCGTATTATTTGCGTTTTTGTTTCCTAGAGAGACGATTGTCATCGAAAAACAGATGCCCGGTCAACTTGTTGGTTACGAATCATTTTTGGATAAAAAAGCAAAAGACTTACTTACTCAAGTAGCACCTCCGACAGATTTCATCAGTGCTGCTGCTAAGACAAGAGAATCTGTAGTCTATATCAGAACACTGACTGAGGGCGGAACACAGACTATATTCGAAGAAAACTTAAATGCGTCATCAGGCTCCGGAGTGATCATATCTCCAGATGGGTTTATTGCAACCAATCATCATGTTGTAGCTGACGCTGTTCGGATAGAAGTTACGCTTAACGACAATCGAGAGTTTACAGCTGAAGTTGTTGGACTTGATCCATCTACGGATCTAGCGTTGATTAAGATAGAGTCAGATAACCTACCATTTGTGTTATTTGGCAATAGTGACCAGTTACAAGTCGGTGAGTGGGTACTCGCGGTAGGTAATCCATTCAGACTACAGTCGACCGTAACTGCCGGTATCGTAAGTGCTAAAGCAAGAAATATAAATATACTTGAAGGCCGTCAAGGTATCGAGTCATTCATACAGACGGATGCAGCTGTCAACCCAGGTAATAGTGGTGGTGCTCTAGTCAATGCTAAAGGAGATCTTGTAGGTATCAACGCAGCGATCATCTCAAAGTCTGGTGGCTATGAAGGTTTTTCATTTGCCATACCTGCTAATCTTGCTCGTAAAGTCATCTATGATCTCAAAGAGTATGGAGTCGTACAGAGAGGTTGGATCGGTATAGAAATACATAACTTGACTGCTGATGACTCTGACAAACTAGGTTTAGACTTTGTACAAGGAGTGTATATCGATCGAGTATCTAGAGGTAGTGCTGCACAACAAGCCAATCTCAAAAGCTCAGATGTAATTGTTGCTGTCAATAATACGAAGACATTAAATATGCCTTCATTCACAGAGCAGATCGGAAGATTCAGGCCTGGCGATGTTGTTAAAATCTCTTACTATAGAAACAAGGTCAAGAGAACAGTAAACGTGACACTTAGAAATCAAATAAATACGACTGATTTTATTGCGGTCAGAAAAGACCCTATCCTTACTAACTTGGGAATAGAGTTACGAGATCTAGCAAGTGAAGAGAAGCGATCTATGGATACAGAGGGTGTATATGTGATCTCGGTCACTAAAAACAGTACCATCGGCAATACCAAGATGGCTCCAGGATTTATCATCAACAAGATCAATAGTAAAACAGTCAAAAGCGTTAACGAAATCGTACAGATACTCAAATCTAAAAAAGGTACCATCGTCATGGAAGGCATGTACGAGAGTTATCCAGGAATATATCCTTATACGTTTATCAACGAATAATAAAAATAAAAACAAAGACTCTTAAGCGAATAGCTTAAGAGTCTTTTTATCTTTCGGCATCAGCAATAAGTAAAAGTCTATGAAGTCATCAGAATTGGATTTTAATAAGAATGAAGATGAGATACAATTGCTCACTTCTAAACTAAACAGAAGGTTAGAAAAAATAAAAGAAGGTGGTGGTCTCAAAAAGCTAGAGAAGCAACGTAAAAAAGGTAAAATGACCGTAAGAGAGCGAGTCAACTACCTCGTTGATGATCCTGCAGATACGATAGAGGTAGGAGCATTTGCAGGATATGACATGTATGCTGAGTATGGAGGATGTCCAGCTGGCGGTGTCGTAGTCGTGATCGCAAAAGTATCGGGCAAGAAGTGTATCGTTGTAGCCAATGATGCCTCTGTGAAAGCCGGTGCATGGTTCCCCATCACAGGAAAGAAAAACCTGAGAGCTCAAGAGATTGCAATCGAAAATAACATACCAATTATATACCTTGTAGACAGTGCTGGAGTATTCTTGCCGTTACAAGATGAGATATTCCCTGACAAGGAGCACTTTGGCAGAATATTCAGAAATAATGCGGTCATGTCCTCTAAGGGGATACCGCAGATCGCAGCGATCATGGGTAGCTGTGTTGCTGGTGGTGCATACCTCCCGATCATGTCAGACGAGGCACTGATTGTAGAAAATACAGGTTCTATATTCCTAGCAGGTCCATACCTTGTCAAAGCCGCTATCGGTGAAGATGTAGATCAAGAGACCCTAGGTGGTGCTACTACTCAATGCGAAATATCTGGTGTCACAGACTATAAAATGCCTGA
>CALDEO010000247.1 GCA_937942465.1 uncultured Saprospiraceae bacterium | reverse complement strand
ATTACTACCAACATTACTGTTAATAATAACCAACATAGTTAAAAGGAGTCACATCAGCTAGTTCCGTTTTTATTTCTTGGCTCACATCGAGATTCGTAATAAACTCTTGAATACTTGCTTCTGTTATCTTGTGGTTACCTCTTGTTAACGCTTTCAATGCCTCATAAGGTTTCGGATATCCTTCTCTTCTTAGAATATTTTGTATTGCCTCAGCTACTACAGCCCAGTTTTGATCAAGATCGTATTCGATTTTAGCTTTGTTTAATTCTAGTTTGGATAGTCCTTTTTCTAGTGATTTGAATGCAATCAATGCATGGCCAAATGGTACACCTACATTACGTAGTACCGTACTATCGGTTAGATCTCGTTGTAGTCTAGAGATCGGCAACTTAGCAGAGAGATGATGAAATATTGCATTGGCCATTCCTAGGTTCCCTTCAGCATTTTCGAAGTCGATCGGATTAACTTTGTGTGGCATTGCGCTTGATCCTACTTCTCCAGCAATTGTTTTTTGCTTGAAGTAGTCCATTGAGATGTAAGTCCATATATCTCTTGCAAAATCTATCAATATCGTATGGATACGACTCATGGCATCGAAGATGGCCGCAAGATGATCGTAATGTGCTATCTGCGTAGTCGTCTGCATCCGTTGCATACCTAAGTCCGTTGTTACAAACTCATTAGCGAAAGCGATCCAATCATGATCTGGGTAACTTACTTTATGTGCATTAAGATTACCAGTAGCACCACCAAACTTAGCCATGATAGGCAAGCTCTTTAAGTTGGCTAGTTGTAGTTCTATTCGCTCGACGAATACTTTTAACTCTTTGCCTAATGTAGTAGGAGAGGCTGGTTGACCATGCGTCTTAGCAAGCATACTTACACCTTCATATTCTTTGACGTAGCTATTGAGGTTCCCAATTATTCCCGTAAGGGTAGGATAGTACACCTCGTCCAATGCATCTTTAATACTAGCTGGTACTGATGTATTATTGATATCCTGAGAAGTCAATCCAAAGTGTATAAACTCTAATGAAGACTCAATATTGGTGCCTTCCAGTTTCTCTTTTATGAAGTACTCAACAGCCTTAACGTCGTGATTCGTTGTTCTTTCTATTTCTTTGATCCGTAGTGCATCTTCCTCGCTGAAGTCTGTACTTATCTTGTTGAGTATGTCAAAGTCAGCTGCTCCTAGATGTGCTAGTTGCGGTAGTGGTTTCTTGCATAATGCAATGAAGTATTTCACTTCTACCCAAACACGGTATTTGATTAAAGCATATTCCGAAAAATAAGCTGATAGATCTTGTGTTTTGCTAGCATATCGTCCGTCGATCGGAGAGATAGATGTAATCATAGTTGGGTTACTTTCGTTTATATTATACGTTGTTTTGATTCTAATTTCTTAGTCCTCTGACTGAGATGCATCGATTTTTGCTTGTTTCGCTTGTTCTAGAAGACGTTTTATGTAGTAGTATGATTCTAGTTGTGATCTTACTACGAAGTCAGATTGATCTTTTTTGTATTCATTGATTTTATTGACATCAAGGCTTCTTGATTTCATGTTATCGTTGAGTTGGATTCTTATTAAAGTCATTATTTGGGACTTGATATCAGGATCCAATACTGGGAACATTGTTTCTATTCGATGATGTAGGTTTCTGACCATCCAATCTGCTGATGATAGGTATATTTTGAGATCATCACCTTCCCCAAATATGAATATCCTTGCATGCTCTAAGAATCGATCTACGATACTTACCGCTTCGATGTTTTCGCTTATGTCACGTACTCCTGGTACGAGTGAGCAGATACCTCTGATGATGAGTTTTATTTTAACACCATTTTGACTTGCCTCATATAAGAGTTTGATCATTTCTTGATCCTGTAGACTGTTCATCTTTAGGATGATAGAGGCTGGTTTTCCTTTCTTTCCTTTCTCTGTTTCTTCTAAGATTAGAGATTTTAGTTTTTGCTTTAAGTTAAACTTACCTACGGCAAGATGTACAAACGGCTTCGAAGGTAGTTGCTTGGTCTCTAGATATGCAAATACTCTTGTTGCCTCCGATGTAATCCTCCGATCTGCAGTAAATATCCCCATATCTGAGTATACCTTAGCCGTGTCTTCGTGGAAGTTACCCGTACTTAAGTAGTTATAGATTACTGGACCCCTTGCCTCTAGACGTCTCACAAGGGCTACCTTACAGTGGACCTTAAGACCTGGGATACTATAGTGTACATTGACTCCGGCTTTCTCTAGTCGCTCACCCCATACCAAGTTGGCTTCTTCGTCAAATCGAGCTTTTATCTCTACGAATGCTGATACTTGTTTTCCTGCTTTTACGGCATTCATCAAAGCAGCCATTATTTTTGATTCTTTGGCAACACGATACTGGATGATCTTAATATGAGTTACCTTAGGATCGGTAGCCGCATCTTCAAAAAACTTAACAACCGACTGATAGTCGTGATATGGTACATGTATAAACTGGTCTTTTTCTTTGATTACATCAAATATAGACTCCGCTTCCTCCATATCAGGAATAGCAAGCGGGGGCAATGGTGTATTTTGAAGGTAGTCTAGACCAAAGTTTGGAAACTTAAAAAAATCAAAGTTGTTGTGGTACCTTCCTTCTGGTAGCAAGTCATAGCTATGTAACTCAAAGACTTCCGTCAAATAACTCAATAGAGATTCAGGCATCTCACGATCATAAACCATGCGAGATGCAGGTCCTACGTCACGCTTATTGAGACTACGTTTTACTTTGTCTATTAGGTCACCAGAGTATTCATCATCTATGTATAACTCGGCATCTCTAGTCAGCTTGATAGAGTAGGTATCTATCACGTCATACCCTGGGAAAATATATTGAACACTGTGTCTCACAATATCATCTAACATAATGAGCTCTCTGCGACCACTTTTGCTTTTAGGTAGCTCTATGAATCTAGGGAAATAATCAGACGGTATCTTGACTACTGCATATTGATTGGCCTCAAAAGAGACGTCTCTGTCCGTAAGATTGATGGCTAAGTATAGCGCAGAGTTATTTAAGAAAGGCTTTACTTTTTTCTCTACGAGCAATACCGGTTGTACAAATGGTAACAACTTATCTCTGAAGTACTCCTCTACAAATGTAATTTGCTCTTCATTGAGATCTAACCTTCTCTTGAGTACAATACGGTGCTCTTTAAGAGCTGGCACTATTTGATTTTCAAAAACATCACTGAACTCCAATTGTTGCTCATTGACGATCTGTGTGATCTGATTGAGTACTTCTTTTGGATTAAAATCCAAATCCTTCTTTGTCTTCTTACCTGCTCGTTCTAGATATCGGTGACTGGCAACTCTTACCTTGAAAAACTCATCCAAGTTGGAGCTATAGATTGCCAAAAACTTAAGTCGTTCGAATAATGGAACAGACACATCCTTGGCCTCCTGCAATACTCTATAGTTAAAT
>CALDEO010000246.1 GCA_937942465.1 uncultured Saprospiraceae bacterium | reverse complement strand
CTGTATTAGCGATATACTCCGCAGATTGCTTACGCAAATCTTTATAAACACTACCTTGAATAATCGGCGATAATACCTGATCATAACCATGCATCGGCTCTCCTTCTTTAAATGCTTTAATACATCGGTCTAACCATCTATGTGTCATATGCATCGATCTACGAGCATACTTATAATCGCATGGATATGGAGTACACTCATCAAATGCCATAATGATATCAGCGCCGATCTGTCGCTGGATATGCATTACATTTTCTGGAGTGAATAGGTGCTTGCTACCGTCTATGTGAGAGGCAAACTTGACACCTTCTTCTTTGATCTTACGCATTCCCGAAAGGGAGTATACCTGATAGCCACCACTATCGGTCAAGATAGGCTTGTCCCAAGCCATAAACTTATGTAAACCACCGGTCTGCTCAAATATCTCCGTACCAGGTCTCAAGTACAAGTGATAGGTGTTACCCAGTATTATCTGAGCTTGGATATCATTTTCTAATTCTGCCTGGTGTATACCTTTGACTGTTGCCGCAGTACCGACGGGCATAAATATCGGTGTTTCGATATCTCCGTGGTCTGTATGCAATTTACCAGCTCTCGCTTGGCTATTCTTATCGGTACTTAATAAATCAAAGTGTATCATAGATTACTATTAGAGACCACAAAATAAAACCATTAACTGAGGAATACCAACTTAATGTCTCAAGATGTTAGGCCTGAGGTTTTTAGATGCTCGACCACACCATCCTTACATTACTATTACCTTGAAAAGAAAGCATGGAAAATTACCTACCAAATCTTGCTGTATCCATCTTGACTAATACGCCGATCATCACTGAAAACACTAGTAATGCTGATCCACCTTTACTCAAAAATGGCAAGGGGATACCGATCACTGGCATGACTCCCATGGACATACCTATATTTACAAAAAAGTGGACAAATAAGATACCTGCCACTGCGTAAGCGTAGTTGGCAATGAACTTATTTTTGGCTCGCTCTGCGATCATAGTGGTACGTATGAGCAGTCCTAAAAAGAGTAATATCACACTGACTACTCCTATAAATCCTTGCTCCTCTCCTACTGTACTGAATATAAAATCGGTTGTCTGCTCAGGTACATAATTGAGCTTAGTTAAGTCACCTTGTAGAAAACCTTTACCTTGAAAACCACCACCACTGATGGCCATTTTAGATTGTAGGATGTTGTATAATGATCCTCTCGGGTCACACTTATCTGGTCTGAGCCATACATTGATCCGCTCTTGCTGGTGAGGCTTGAGTCCATGGTCAAATGCATATCTACTACCAAAGGAAATAAAACTACCAATCAATACCGTAGGTAGCATCAGTAGCACAATACGTTGGTGTCTATTGATATAATTGTAAGCACCCAATGCAATCACTGCTACAAAACCTATTATAAATGCTATCAAGACCTGCTGGTATAGATACAGTCCTACAACTGTGGCCGTAAGTAATATAGCCAGTCCTAAAGCTAGTTTTTTGTTTTTGATCCTATTAGAGAATACCACGATACCGAATATTACCAAAAGCAACATCACAATATTGGGTGAGTACATGAGTGATAAAATCAATATCCCGATCAGTCCTCCTCCAACTATGTACAACGACGGGGATAGTCCATTACGATAAAATAATAAGAAAAAAGAGCTAAATACCAATGCGGACCCTGCATCTGGCTGCATTAATATTAGTAAAATAGGAGCAGCAATAATACCGCAACATACCAATATGGATCTCATATCTCGAAGATCACTCTTAAAGTAACTCAAGTATGAAGCCATAGCCAGCGCTGTACCAAACTTGGCAAACTCAGAGGGTTGTATTGAAAACCCTGCAAAACCAAACCAGGAACGAGCTCCTTTAATCTCTACGCCGACAATCAATACTGCTAGCAATAGCACTAGACAGGCGACGTATATGGGGTATGCTAGAGAATTCCAAAACTTCCAATCTATAGCTTGCGCTGCTACAAAGACCAATAGGGATACACCGATCCAAATAGTCTGCTTGCCTATCGTCGTATTAAAATTAAGGTAAGGGTAGTTTTGACTTTCGTCGAATGATGCTGCATGTAACATAAGCCACCCTATGATCAGCAGTGCCACATATATAGCTACTGTTATCCAGTCGACACTTCCTCTTGATCGAATGCTCATAGGAGGGTATTTCTTAGTTCACGAGTTCTGTTTTCTTCACATCGTCCATAACGGGTATTGCCGAAGGAAAGTCTCTTTTCAATTCTAATAAAAATGCTTGTAACGAACGCTTTTCTTCCCATGCTCCTACTTTTACCTTGTAGTATGGTCTTACATGCTCCCATGTAACATTCATATCAGGATATACTCTACCAAATTTCACTCTCGATGCTTCCATTTTTCTACGATCATCTGTAGTCATGATCTGTATTCTCCAACCTCTGATCTGATCTTCCATCTGACCTTCAGTAGTGAACTTGCTCATCATTGCCTTTATTTGTGGTTCTTCATCCAATAGGATGTTTTGAGCCTGTAGGCTAATATTCGTAAAGAAGCATAGAAAAATAAAAACTCTAAGAAACATGAATATTGGTATTTAATGCAGAATGAATGTACAACTTAAAATACACTTGCTTTAATATGTGTAGTTGAATATTTATTCAAAAAAAATGCATCATAGAAATATTGAATTCCTATGATGCAGTATAAAATTATATTTATACGGTACTACTTACCGTGACATTGCTTGTATTTCTTTCCACTACCACAAGGACAAGCTTCATTACGACCTACTTTAGGTACTTCCCTTCTGAATGTTTCTGGTTTTGCTCTTTCTGCCGAACCGGCTGCTGCTGCTGCAGATTGTCTTGCAGCTTCCGCTCTACCTGCTTGAGACTTACTGAAATCAGTTTTTTGTTCTTTAGCTTCTCTGACATCGTCAGGATTACCGATCAACAACTTACCTTTCATTAAGTACGAACATACATCGTAGTTAACCTTGTAGATGTATTGCTCAAATAACTCATACGCCTCCATCTTGTATACAACCAATGGATCTTTCTGTTCGAATGATGCGGTCTGAGACGAATCTTTCAATTC
>CALDEO010000245.1 GCA_937942465.1 uncultured Saprospiraceae bacterium | reverse complement strand
AAGCTCAATATGTTATCGCTTACCGCTAATCTTGGTGACTCTAGATCAATTGCCTCTCATCCAGCAAGTACAACACATGCCACAGTCCCAGAAGAGGATAGAAAGCTGATGGGGATAGAAAATAATTTGATTAGAATATCTGTTGGACTCGAGCATATAGACGACATTATAGCTGATATTAAGGGTGCTTTGACATAGTAATAGTCTCGACGATTTTTATGAACATATTGAATACCCTCTTTACTATATGTAATATTTGTTAAACAAAATGAATCCCTTCATTGAACTAAAAAAACAGAACATATTGGTTGCATTAACCGTAAGATGAAGAATAAGTTAGTTATTAAAAAACTTATCGATTATTAGACCTACATTACATCACTTCGGGTTGTATGCCTTGGGTATAAAAATATGCTGATCTTATGGAACAGATATTTGACAAACTCATAGACAGCTATCTAGAGGATAAAGTAGGCACCGCAATGGACTTCATACCACAAGCGATGCTCATAGGTATGAGAGAAAATCTACTTCAATTATTTGCGCAAAGCAAAATGAAAGAAGCTAAAATCGGGAATCAAGCAGGCACGGTAACTAATAAAATTGTAAGATCAGACCATATCTACTGGCTAGATCGTAAACACGTCAATGTACACGAACAATCATTTTTTGAATTGATGAATGCATTCGTTAAATATCTCAATAGGACATGCTATACAGGTATCAAGAGCTACGAATTTCACTATGCCCTATATGACGAAGGCAGCTTCTATAAGAGACATTTAGATCAATTTAAAACAGATCAAGGAAGAGCTTTCTCAATGATCAACTACCTCAATGAAAACTGGATCGATGGAGATGGTGGTGAACTCTGTATATATCACAATGATCACTCTCAGATGATCAATCCAGTCGGTGGCCAAAGTGTCTTCTTTAAAAGTGATGAACTCGAGCATGAGGTCCTCGTCAGCAATAAGAAGAGACTGAGTATAACGGGCTGGCTCAAGACAACTTTGTAAAATTTGCTGCATTGTATACGTTAATAAACCTAGCTAATCTATTCAACGATGAGACGGGGCAACTGGTCATGAATAAAAAACAGTTGGTCTTATTTCTTAATACATTAGCATCATAGCGTAAAACATCAACTTAAGATAGACGTTAGTAATAGTGAAGCAATTGTCAATCTTAACATCGCAATATGAAGATCGAAACCCTTGAAAAAGAGCTATCAACAATCTACAAAGCTATTGTCAATAGAGAATTTGTAGGGTCGGCTATCGGCGAGTATGTCCACCCTCACAACAAGATGAGTGTGATGAATATGCTCCGATATATCACCTTGAGAAGTCATGACCTACGCAAGGTACATGACAGTCTCTCTGAGCGAGGCGTCACATCACTACGTAGTGCTGAGTCATATGTATATCGCAATGTAACAGATGCACTTAAACTTGTAAACCTACTCCAAGGTAAAGAATGGCAACCAAAAGAATCAATAGAGAGTCTTGGTTATAAAAAGAGTAAAAAACTACTTAGTTATAATGCCAATCAGTTATTTAATAAAAAAGAGAAAAAGCATAGTACGGAGATCATGGTCACATTGCCAGAGTCAGCGTATGCAGATGAGGATATACTAAAAGATCTCCTCAGAAGTGGCATGGAGATCGCTCGAATCGACCTGCACAAAGGTGATATCCACGAATGGCTAGAAGTGATAAAAAAGCTACGTAATTATAGTCGAGAACTTAAGGCTCCATGTAAAATCCTCGCCGACTTACCTAAAAACGAATTGAAAATAGAAGACTTCAGAGTGATCAAAAAGTCAATGAAACTGAGACAATATATCTCTGTACAGAACGGCGACCATATCAAACTCTCAACTCAATGTACACAAGCCACGGACTGCGTATATGGCCTCAACAAAGAACTCATAACTCCGGCGACACTGCCCCTATCACAAATAGATATCAATGCGATAGCAAATGTAGGCGACCAGATCATATTGAGTAAAGGAAATATCAAGGGGATCATCCTATCAAAGACTGAATGGGATATGAAAGTACTCATCAAGCAGACTCACAAGAAGAAATCTAAAATATTCGCAGATAGTCACGTATCTATACCCAATCGACTCATCGAAGAGCAAGAGTATAAAATCAACACCAAACTAATAAACGCAATAAAAGACGCTGTAGATATGATCGGTATCTCAGGTCTACAGAGTCACAAAAATATTATCTCATTTTTTGACGAAAGTCAGCTGCTTGCTAATGAGGAAGTGGGGCTGGTCGTGCATATCGATAGTCAACGATCGTGGTCAGACTTACCGTTGATCATGATCGAAGCCATGAGACATAAAAAAATAGGTATCATGGTTGATCGTGAAAACATAGCCATGGATGTAGGCGCAGACAGAGCCGTAGAGATCAAAGATCAAATATTATGGCTCTGTGAAGCAGCCCACGTACCAGTCATATGGTCAACAAATATCCTAGAAAACCTGACTAAATCGGGCATAGCCAAACCAGCAGAAATAACGGATGCTGCTAAAGCTGCACGTACTGAATGTGTGATGTTATCTGATGGACCATTCATAATCGATGCAGTAAATATGCTAAGTAATATCCTTGTAAAGATGGAGCAACACAGTTACAAAAAGAAGAACCTTATGCGTACGCTGAGTATAGCAACATCTGCTCAAGATGCTATTGATAAAAAGCATTGGTAGGGCTTAAGATCAGTGAGCATATCCATAACAAATAACCTAATCAAATTTGTAATTTATTGAATACATCATTCTAAAACGGCAGAATTCATTTTACAACAGATAGTGAATCCTTTAAAGCAGTGAATATATTTTGTACTATTGAATAACAATAATGAGTTTAATAAGTAGATTTTACACTCTGATAGATTCAACTTATTAAACAAGGTTGATATACTCCATTCTGTTATCTTGCAATAACCCACTTATCTACTATGGTTTTATCTCTTACCGTATATTCTACTAAATAACTTCCTACACTCAGGCCTCTGACATCAATTAAACGGGTATCATTTAAATCCAAAACTTTCTTACCAACAAAATCCATTACTTTGACTCTATCAACTGACATGCTTAAATTAATGATATCGCTTGTGGGGTTTGGGTAAGACAAAACGTCAATTTTATACACCTCTGAACTGGATGTAACTGGAAATTCATCGACCATGATACTTTCTGTAGTATTAGTTACTATTGCTGGATTAAAATCAAAATATATGTACGCCGTATTCTCAATTTTAGTATCCAACGAAACATCTTCATTAGGTTTAATGCTATAAGTAATGAACCCATGACTTTCAGGTTCATTTGTCAGACTATCTGGCAAGTACAAGGAAGAAAATTCAAAAGCTATCGCTCTTTCATCCTCTATTGCAACAAGCAAGTTATATGGGTGGGATGTACTAATCAATTCAAAAGTACTCATATCCAAATACTCAGCTAGTGTATCCCTAATAACAACATTCAATGCATAGTCATTTCCTGTATTCTGAAAACGAATTGTATAAACTAAGTCTGAAGTAATCAAAGCCAAATTATCACTTCTATAAGGGTGTACTTGTTTATCATTAGGGTCATACGAGCACCTATGCTCAACCTTATAAATAAATGGCTCTCTTCTTGCTGCAAATTCTTCTTGCAGCGCTGCTACAAAGCAATAAAATTGCCCAACTTGCTCTACATCATCAATGAGCGGGGATGTGACTACAAAATCGATATCTAGGCATTCATTGGGTAGTAGGTCCGAAAAATTCCAACCTACCCTATGATCATTTGCAATATAATCAGGAGGAATTGTAAAACTTACTTCATTCACTCTAAGGTCCAAATCAACCCATACTACCCCAGATTCTATAGTCGTACCTCTATTTTTTAATGTAAGAATGAAATCTACCTCCTCACCACACCTGAACCTGTCACTTGTTATTATTGTTTGGACGTCAGACTCTACAGTAATAGGACTCAATCCAATTTCAACTATCTCTTCAAAATCCTCAGTATTTACGTCATAATTAAACTCAGAAAGAGTTGTGGTCTGCCATCTTACATCATAGGTATTATCATATTCTAAGGAGAGCATACCTGGATGAGCAATTATATATACACCTTCTTGTCTAAAGTTTTTATATGTTTTATTACCATTCACTTTCACTGCACCAAGCGATACCAGTGGATCATCTTGATCATTTATACCATTTTCATTTTGGTCGATATAGAACTTTACAAGTACATGCGCAAAATATTGATCCATCTCATATGCTCCCATATCTGGGTAACTATTGACTGGCATGGGTCTCGGATTGCCTTCAAAATCTTCCTCTATACCAATAGGAATTCCTGCATTCAAGCATGGAGAGTTTTCACTAGGTGCTAAAACGTATTCATTAACAAACAAAGGGTTCAAATCAATTACATTCTCACCAGCAAAACCACCTTTAACGATAGAGTTTCGAATATTTATCTCCGCGGATGACCATGAATTACTAGAGAGTTCTTCATTTCCGTTGTCCCAAAAAATTGAGTTTGTTGCATTCAATACTACGTCGTTGATTTGAATACCCCCTTCATTATATGCCAACGTACAATGATTCATATTTACAATGGCTTCAGCACTTCCTGATGAACTTATATATAATTCAACGGGATTACCCTCATTATGATCAATAATACAATTGTTTAATGTCAAATCCAAGGGATCATATGCAACATAAATTGCTGATCCCCCGCGAGTGTTTCCTTGTAGCAAGAAGTTATTTGAGAATACAGTACTTTCAATAATAGCACTTCCAGTTTCAAGAAAATCGGGATCTAAATAAACACCACCACCACTTTCAGCAGAATTGCCCATAAATGTATTATTTGACAAAAGGACTTCGGTAGTACTTATGTATAAGCCTCCACCATGAGACCAAGTTGAAACATTCGTTGTATTATTCACGAAAGTCGAAGAATCTATTTCTATTAATAAAAAGTCTCGATCAATGTAGGCTCCAGCGCCAAAAGACCAACTTTCTGTTGATGTTGAATTTCCATCAAAACTGCAACCAACCAATTTTATTTCAGAATTGGGGTTGTTAAAACCAAATGTTGTGGCATAAAAACCACCACCATAGCACCAAGAATTGGTAACTCCTCGGTTATTTTCAAATCTACAATTACGTAAAGTGACACTATCATTTACGTCAACGTATAGACCGGCACCATAAGATCTAATTTCTGTATTTATTTCATTATTAATAAACTGACATCCTTCAATTATACCTGAATATGTACCAGCATAAATGCCGGCGCCCGACACTGCATCTCCATCACCATAATTATCCATGATTATTAGGTCTACAAGCTTTGGGCTTACATCTTCTAGGTACATACCGGCCCCTCTACTATCATGGACATAACCATTTCTAATTGTGAAGCCTTTAATTAATGTTTCTTCTGTAATACTCTGCTCATCGTTGAAATTAAACAAATTTGATATTGTAATAGTTCGGCCTATTCTCTCAGCATCAATAATAGTCTGTGAGGCACCTTGTACTCCGATTAGTAATATTCCATCCGTATCTGATGGCCATATTATTCTTTCATAATAAACACCAGGTGACACATTAATTGTTGTTCCCTCTTGCGCAGCATTCAAAGCTGCCTGAATAGAAGAATAATCGGCAGGTACATTGATTGATATCTGAGCAGAAAGATTAAATATTGAAATACAAAGTAATGCAGTTGTGATAATTATAACTCGTTTCATTTTTACGTCCTTTTTTTCTAAAGATATAAAAATTAAAAACTAGCAAAATGATCATTATCCTTTTTAGTCTCATTATACACTAAAAAGGAATACATTTTTGAAGTTAAATCTTATAAAATAAGCAGATATTAAGCCACTGCCTCCATCTTAGCAACTAAGTCGTCTGTAACTTTGATATGTGTAACTACCGGAGCATCACTGTATGATATTTTACCGTCTTCCTCCTTGGCCACTTTGTTGACAATACTCAAGTATGACTCATCGTGAGCTGAGTTGTATACCGTAAAAACACTGTGATCTAGTTGGTCCTCTGTTTTCTTGCTAATCGTGTTGAGTAACGTCTCATCGCCTGCTTCTAGACTAGCCACAAGAGATGATACATCCGAGATTGCACTAAAAGGTGCCAATTCTCTTTCTTTAAACCACTCATTCTCTACCTCACAAAATGGAGTACCTGCAAAGCTAGTAGAAACCACTGTAGCTACAACGAAAATTATTAAAAACTCAATAACCCACACGACCGTAAGCAATGTGCCACTTACAGGACTATCACCGAAGCCCCAAGTACCCATTTCGTTGACTGAACCGATAAGCTCAAAAATGGCGCCTGGTTGCGCAGCAAAACTGAGAACCTCACTAATACTAATATTACTAAAAGAGAAATAATCATTACCTCCAGAAGCATTATACAATAGATCAGACCATACAACCCAATGAAAATAATAAGCAACTAAAGCTCCTAAAACACCAAATAGTACGGACTTAGATACACTTCTTACTTTACCCATTTTGACAACAAGTAGACTAATGACAAACCCTATTGCGAAGCCAAACCCTACAGCCAATAAAACATTAACATAAATAATAGGAATGTACCAGATAGCGTAAGAATAAACTAGGCCTAATAATGGCAAAATGATGAATACACATAATAAAAAATAGCCGATTGCAACTGGTGACATCTTACCTGAAGGAGTGTAATAATTAGACATACGAGAAGTGGTTTTTTGTTTATAAATACTTTTTAATTATAGGTCGAAACTACCAGTATTGTTATGATGGTAAGTATCTACTCTTCAACTAAATATACAGAAAATGTTTTGATCTAAATAAATACGTTGCCACTTACAAATCATATCATCAACGATATAAGCATTCTGTACTAATATTGAAACAGATAAAAAATCATTGTACATTGTAGTCTAAACTCAAAAAAACAAAAAAATGAATAGGGAATTTTACACGTTTTATGGTCTGCTTTTTATTGGATTGTTCGTAAGCTTTGCAAGTTGTACAAGTACTAAAGATGTGGTATCGGTACCGCAAAACCCCATCAACTACTATGACTTAAATAACAAACAAGTAAGCGAGGCAGAATTTAAAAAGCTCATAAACTATGCATACAACATTGACGTCTATCGATACTTTGATACCGTCACAGAAGCGTATATTGTAATAAGGCATGAGGAAGGAAAATTAACCCCAGAACAACTTAAAGCTTTCAAAGCAAGTATTGAACAATCTGGAAACATAAAAATCAGTTTCGATAAACCCTTGCGGATTGTCTATTATACAGAGTTATCAGAAAGAGGGGAATGTCTAACGAATGAACGAAATAGCAATTACACCAAAGAAGTAGCAACAGAATTTAGTGACTATGAGACATTATATATAGCGAACTCAACATATAAATTTGATCAAAATAAATACGACGTAATTATTGATCAAGATGATGTAATCGAAAAACTATTTTTCAGGCAAAAACATGCTTGCAGCAATATTTTAATGATACATGCCGACGGCAATTATGGTAGTTGCATGGCAGATGGCTGTGAATATTACGAAAAGAAATAGGTTTAATACAAAATGAAATATGTGCAAAGCTTACCTTAGCTAGACATCATAACCGCTCTAATCTAGAAGGTATTTTAAAATTAACTTTCATGTCCAACTACACGTATTCCACCAAGAGTTTTGATCAATTGACGCTACATATGCTATATGATATTCTTAAGGTCAGACAAGAAGTATTTGTAGTAGAGCAAGACTGTCCATATCAAGATGCAGATGACAACGATCAGAATGCTATGCACGTAATAGCGACAGACGAGCAAGGTCAACTAGTAGGATATACCCGAGTACTTGCGCCTGGAGTGACCTACCCTAACTATTGTTCTATAGGCAGAGTTGCTAGTGTTACATCCGTAAGGGGACAAGGTGTTGGTCAAAATATAATGCAGGTTTCTATCGACCTATGCCATACATTGTATCCTCAAGCTAATATTAAAATATCCGCTCAGACCTATCTAAGTCAATTTTATAAATGCATGGGATTTAAGCCTACAGGTGAGTATTACCTTGAAGATGATATCCCCCATCAAGGGATGATTATGTAGTGGATCTTTAATTAGACGTGTTCATTTTTCAAACCACAAGTTCACTCAGTTCACTAAGATTTCTTTGTTGAGCATTTTGCTTAGCTAGACTAGTACAAACTGCTATTTGAAAAAACTTAGTGAACTTAGTGCTCTGAGTGGTTCGATATCGATACGTGTACTTTTTTTATGGATTTAATGTTTTATGTGTTGCTGCCAAGATAGCTTTTACCCCATCCATATCCGGTGCATGCGCATATACTCTGAGTACTGGCTCTGTACCTGATGGTCTTACCATGACCCACTCTTCATCACTTAAGTAGAACTTAAAGCCATCAATAGTCTCTGTACTGATTACGTCACGATCACCTATTTTTTTGACATCACCTGCGGCGCATGTGGCTATTATTTTATGTTTGAGTTCATCTGTAATATGCAGATCGTCCCTGTCTGATGCAAAAGATCCTACTTTATCGTAAATATCTTGAATCAGTTGTTTGATTGTTTTTCCAGTTTTGGCCATGAACTCCATGATCAATAATCCCATCCATACACCGTCTCTCTCTGGTATATGACCTTTCACTGCTAGACCACCTGACTCCTCACCACCGACTAAGACGTCTTCTTTGGTCATGATCTCAGCGATATACTTAAATCCTATCTTTGTAACCTCTATCTCACAGCCATATATTGCTGCAAGTTGCTTCATTTTATCTGTGACAGAGAATGTAATAACGACTTTACCTCTTAAGCCTTTATGCTCGTATAAATAATTAAGCAACAACAGTAATAAGTGATGCGAATCTACAAAATTGCCATCCTCATCATACATTCCGATCCGATCGGCATCACCATCATTGGCAAGACCTAGATTGATCGTATCACTATTGGCAATTGTCTCTGATAACTCCGTTAGGTTTCTATGTATAGGCTCTGGAGCCTGACCCATAAATGATGGATTATAATCGCAATGAAGCAATGTTGCATCTGGGAATATTCTTCTTACTGCATTCTGACCAGCACCATACATTGCATCATAAGCAAGCTGTACCGTACCGTTATTGATTAGATCTAGATCAAAGTTAGCCACGATATGATCGTGATACATCTGCTCAAGATCTTGATATTCAAATAAACCTGAAGTCTTCATACTCTCGATCGTACTCTTCACAGTAGGTACTGTATCTGGTATATGTGACTCTACTTCTGCGATTTCGCTCGGTATCGTCGGACCACCATAAGCTGACTTCAACTTAAAACCGTTGTATGTATGAGGATTATGACTTGCCGTAATAACTACACCCATATCACTATTGGTCTTGACAATAGCGAGTGACACCATCGGTGTCGATACAAACTCATGGGACATGATCACTTTGATACCGTGATCACCGAATACCTTGGCTGATGTCTCAGAAAAAAGAATTCCCCCAAATCTACAATCGTATCCTATGACTACTTGTTTCATCCCTTTGGACTTCATCCATAGTGCAGTTGCTTGAGACACTCTCGTGACATTAGCTACGGTGTAGTCTTGGGCAATAATAGCTCTCCATCCATCTGTACCAAATTTAATCGTATCCATTTTCTATTCCATTTATATTCAGTTAACAATATATTCAATAAATATATAATATATACTTAGATTTGTCATCAATGTTATTCAATTTTATCAAAAAAATAAGATTGAAATCTTAAAATACAAAATTATAAGTAACTCTATTGTAACAATATGATCGATAGTTATAGACACAAGGGCCTCAGACAGCAGCTAGTTAAGGAGCTTATTGGCAAGGGTATTAAAGACCCATTGGTACTTGGTGCTATCGGTAGGATACCACGTCATCTGTTTTTGGATGGTGCATTTGCGGAGTGGGCATACAAGGATGTTGCATTTCCTATTGGATCAGATCAGACGATCTCACAACCTTATACTGTTGCTAGACAGACTGAGTTGCTCGAACTTGAGCCTGGTCAAAAAATATTAGAAATCGGCACAGGATCAGGGTATCAAGCCTGTGTATTAGTGGAGATGGGTGTCAAAGTGTACTCTATCGAACGCCAAGAAAGCTTATTCAAAAAGACACAGAAGTTTGTACATGACCTAGGTTATAAACAGATCAGGACACTATATGGAGATGGTTACTTGGGGTCTGAGCGATTTGCACCATTTGACAGAATCATTGTAACAGCAGGAGCCCCCATGATACCCGAAGCACTAAAACAACAACTCAAGGTAGGTGGTCACCTAGTCATACCTGTAGGTGCCGGCGAGTCACAACGCATGCTACGCCTCACACGTACAGGTGATCAGTCTTTCAAAGAAGAAGACTTTGGACTATTTAGCTTTGTCCCTTTCCTTAAAGGCACTGCTCGTATCTAGCGTTCTATTTTTCTACCTCCAACGGTCTTAGAACTATACTTTACTTTTTCGGCTCTTTTAAGATCCACTAGCAATGCTGCAAATGAACTCCTTGTACTAGTAGTGTATTCAAGACCATTGTAGGATATTTTTCCAGAGTTTTTATTCCACTGCTTACCTCTTAGAGTATATCTACCTGATGACTTTGGGTTAGGCCCAAATATCAAATAATTGTCTACACCATCTTCAAATGACACGGCTACTCTCTCAGACTTTGGTGAGAATATTACAACTCCTGGAGTCCCTTTTTTAAAGAATATTTCTTCTACTTCGCGGCCATCAACGAGTCGTATCTTTCCTTTAGTAATCCTAGAGTCACTATCTCCGAGGTTACGTCTAAGAGTAATATCATCAGATAAGTAAAATTGTACTTTTTGTAGTTCTGATTCGGTCCAACCGAAATTGTTATTCATAGACTGTGTGAAATAAGTCAGTCTTTTGCTACAAGAACTAAATCCAATAATCATGACTAATAAGAACATGATGAGCGATGGATTTTTGAGGATGCTATTGCTATGGGTAGTTGTCATGATAATATATGTTTGATATACAAGAAAGATAGGCTGTTATTCCTTAGACCTCAGGTTTCTTAAGAAAGTTTAACAAGGGTATTAACTGTTATTTAAAACTTCTGACTATTGCTATTAGCCTATGTTTTAAGCTTGCGACGAGCTTCAAAAAACTGTTTTAACAGAGTACTACACTCATCATGACGGACTCCGTACTCTAGTTTGGTCTGAGGATGGAGCAACTCCTTGCCATATCTCATAAATCCATTTTTGTCATCACTAGCACCGTATACGACCTTGGATAGCTGCGACCAACGGAGAGCACCTGAGCACATAATACAAGGCTCTAGTGTTACATATAGTGTACAATTTTGCAAATACTTGTTGCCTAAGTGATTGCTTGCAGAAGTTATGGCCAATATCTCAGCATGTGCCGTTACATCTGTCAGTAACTCTGTCTGATTGTGAGCCCGAGCGATAATCTGCTTGTTGCATACGATAACTGCACCTACAGGAATTTCACCAATTTCCATCGCTTTTTGAGCTTCCACTATGGCTTGTTTCATAAAGTATTCGTCATTGTATACTTCGATCATATGCTGCTATATTTTGTATTAACTTTCTTTAATTTGAGTAGTCATATTCACGCAAGTGAAAAATCTCTGTGCAAATATCTCATTTTTTGTCAATCTTAAACTTGCAATAAATAAATTAAGCCCTACTTTTGTGCATGGATAAGAGATCGACAAGCCAATTTAGCTTTCTAGAAGAAGCACTCACATTCGACGATGTACTACTAATACCTTCATACTCAGAGGTTTTGCCTCGTGATGTAGACATCTCCACTTATGTAACTCGTGATATCAAACTGAATGCCCCTATCGTATCGGCAGCAATGGATACTGTGACGGAGTATAGACTGGCAATTGCCATCGCTAGACAAGGTGGTCTCGGTATCATCCATAAGAACATGTCAGTAGAGCAACAAGCTGAGCAAGTACGTAGTGTCAAGCGATCGGAGAGTGGTATGATCATCGATCCTGTAACATTGACTGCTGCAGCTAGTGTAGGTGATGCATTACAGCTCATGAAAAGAAATAAAATCGGTGGTATCCCTATCATCGATGAAGGTAGTCAGTTGATCGGTATCTTAACCAATAGAGACTTGAGGTTTGAAGATAAAATGGATAAGTCGATCAAGTCGATCATGACCTCAGAAAATCTAATCACGGCTCCTGAAGGAACAACACTACAAGAAGCTAAACAGACTCTACAAAAATATAAAATCGAAAAACTCCCTGTAGTAGACAAGGACAATCGCCTTGTCGGACTGATCACATATAGAGACATCATGAATGTCGAAAACTATCCGCTATCTAGTAAAGATAGTCATGGTAGACTTGTCGTAGGAGCTGCTGTAGGTGTATCAGGTGATATGGTGGAGCGAGTAGATGCTCTAGTCAATGTCGGTGTAGATATGATCTGCGTAGATACTGCTCATGGCCACTCCAAAGGAGTACTTGATGCGGTTTCATTCCTCAAAAAGAGACACTCTGCACTACAGATCGTAGGTGGTAATGTCGCTACTGGAGAAGGTGCTCTTGCACTTGCTCAAGCGGGTGCCGATGGTGTCAAAGTAGGTGTAGGACCAGGTAGTATATGTACGACTAGGATCGTTGCTGGAGTAGGTGTACCTCAGCTATCAGCTATCATGAAAGCGTCTCATGCATTGAAAGGTACTGGTGTACCAATCATAGCTGACGGAGGTATCCGATACACTGGAGATATAGCTAAAGCTCTCGTGGCTGGTGCTGGTGTCATCATGGCTGGTTCATTATTCGCTGGTACCGAGGAGGCACCTGGTGAGACGGTAATCTTTCAAGGACGTAAGTTTAAAATATATAGAGGCATGGGCTCTATCGGTGCTATGGAACTAGGATCTAAAGATCGATACTTCCAAGATACTGAAGATGATAGCAAAAAGCTCGTACCTGAAGGTATAGAAGGTCGTGTTCCATTTAAAGGAACGGTAGCCGAAGTAATGGTACAATACATAGGTGGTCTTAGAGCCGGTATGGGATATTGTGGTGCTGCTAATATACCTGACTTAGTCAATGCTCAGATGGTGAGAATGTCTTCAGCAGGTATTACAGAAAGTCACCCTCATAATATTAGTATCACTAAAGAGTCACCTAATTATTCGCCTAGAGGTTAATAACAACTGCGATCATAAACTGCATAAAGTCGAATTTCATATAATTACTTGATTAGCATTGAGTCGCAGCATGAACTATGCCCAAGTATAGCTTGGCGAAGCATTGCTAGAGGCTTACAAGGATATCAAATAAGACTTTGATGTTGAATTAGCTTCCGAAGGTTGGGTTCTTTAATTCTTAATATTAGAAATAACTTTCTACAACTTTTGAATACGGTTTATCAATTGATTGATTTCTGTGAGACTTTCACCGTTTTTCATGAGTAAGCTCATACTTTTATTTGCAGATTTTAATGCGGCAGTTTTACGACCAAGTTTGATCAATAGCTCCGCCCTTACTTTATAGTATTCTGCTTCTTTATTATTAAGAGAGATCGCTTTATTAATTTGAGACAGAGAGATTTCTGTTTCTGATCTCGATTGTTTTTTATCTATTGCTATCTCTGCAAGCCTATAGTATACTAGATGGTCTGATGCATTGACAGATATCAAGTATTCACTTGCGTACTTTTCATATTCAGTATAGTTTTCTTCTTGATACATCCGCTCCGTGTAGTAGATGATCGCCTCTATCCTACTAGTTCTTGGATTAACATATGAGAGCAGGGCCTTGGCTTCATCAAAGGTAGGTCTAGGTATTCCTTGATACAACTTACGTACAACTAGTATTTGAATCGTCTGCGCTACATTTTCTTTGCCTAGTAATGCCTCAAACTTGTGTCTATTGATAATCAGGAATCTAAACTCATCAGAATCTGTAGAAACTAGGAAATCGCTAATAAATTTCATATTCCTATCAGTACTCCAGTCGTCTTGGGTTTTCAAATACTTCTTAGCGGCTCGACTTTGACTACCGTCCATGAGTTGCATCCTGAAGTATGCCTCTTGATATAATACCTCTGGTGGCAATCTATCAGAATCCCCATCCAACACATACAATATCTTATCATTACTATCGTCTGATTGCGGTAGTGGTATCTCTTCAACGATATTAGGCTTTTGCTTTTTAGGTGCTATTTTTACAACAACTTCCTCTTTCTTCTTTTTACGTTTAACTTTTTTTCTAGCAGGGACTTTATTTTTCATTGGAGCATTGAGTCCTACTATATCTTGTCCTATTGTTACATTCTGGTCTGCTATTTTCCTAGCGATATCTAGTAACTCTCGCTTGGTGATCGTACGATCTACCATATACTTTATATTGCCATAAGAATCTAAAATGATCATCGTGGGCAGAAACAATATATCGTAGTCCTTTTTAAGCTCATTAGCGTATTGCGCAACACCCATATCAACTTTAAGATTGACAAATTTTTCGTTAAAAAACTTACCTACTTCTGGGTCTCTAAAGATTTTGTCCATCTTCTTGCACTGCGTACACCACGATGCATATGTATCAATAAACAATGGTTTGTTTTCGCGAGATGCTCGCTTTTTAGAAGACGTAATATTGTTATGATTAAATGTAATACTTTGACCACTCAGCGCAACTACTGACAACATAAGGCAACACAGCCCAAGGGTAATATTTCGGAATAATAACACGATGAGTCTATGCCTTTTTTAAGAATCTAGTATACGCTTCGATCTTTTCTGTTTTGATCTCTTTTTTCTTCAACCATTCCGTTGCTTCCTCACAAGTCTCTATGGCTTTTACTTTTTGATCACTTTTAGAATACACATCTGCTAAGATGATATAATTATCTTCTGTTTTATCCAGTTTTACCAGCTGTTTAGCATATTTTTCGCAAGACTTCATTATGTCTTCTTGATCTACAAATTTTGCCTTTATCTGATCGATCAATGTCTTGAGAGCCGTTTCATTTTTCTTGGCAACTTTTTTAAAGTATTTGCTTGCAATAGGCTTGTAAGAAGCTGCATCTTTCATTACCGAATAATACATCAATCTAGACTCATACTCAAATCCTGCAGGATCACTGTGGTGCTCTTTCATGACAGTAGTCGCCTCATCTATTAGTTCTACATATTCATATTCTATAGCTTTCTCTACAGTTTTCCAACAAATAATCGAAAGCTTCTCATCCCATGCTTCTTGACCATTTGCTTTGATCAGTCCATCTTTCGATTCGATCAAGTATTTACACATTTTACTATCTGCTTCGAGACATGCCTCAAATACAAATTGCGATTTTTGAGTTTCTGATATTTCAGGCTTAGATGCTAGATATTCATTAGAGATCTTAAGCGTTGGTTTCTTCACATGATTCAGTGCTTTGACATAACCATATACCAGATCATAATCTCTATTCCCTGCTAAATAAGCTTCTTCGTATTTGCCACTAGTATCATTTTTGCTTAACGCTAATGTTGCCGTAGCGATTAAATCATCAACTCTCTTACCACCTACAGACTTGTGTATTTGTTTATTTTCACCATTGATCCAAAATAAAGTTGGATAAGCAGACACTGCAAATGATCGTTTAAAGTCCTTACTCTCTGCAGCTTCCATATCCATTTTCATGTTGATGAAGTTTTCATTAAAAAACTCACCTACGGATGCTTCAGTAAATACTTTCTTAGCCATCATCTTACATGGGCCACACCACTGCGCATATGCATCTACGAATATCAATTTATCCTCTGCTGCCGCTTTTTCTAAAGCCTCTGCCCAAGTACCATGAAAAAACTTGATACCGACATCCTCTGCAGTTACATTACCACAAAAGCCAACAAGGAAAAGAGCTATATATATTAAACGAAAATTCATAATCGGGCAATTTGCTTTAAAAGTACAACAGCTTTTTTAGAATGCAATAGGTATATACCCCTATTTAACAGAATACTAACTAGTTCCACATAACTACTTTAAGAATACTAATGGTATGTGACGATAGATTAATTGTTACGAAAACATTCACTTTCAATCGCTTTGACTAGTTTCACATTATTATAAATCAAAAACGTTAACGTATGAAATTTAATTTTTTTTCTAAATTACTGCTAGGAGCATTAGTTGTTTTTATTTTTTCTAATTGTGGAAAAGATGAATTTTCCCCTTCTGGGCTAACTTATAAGGCTCATACTAATGTGACAACAGGATGCGATGACCCTGACGATAACATCGATTTAGGCACAGCAGTTGATGGGTGTATTACAGAACCGACGTTAGGTCTTCAAGTTTGCTCATCTTTAGAGTTTACATCTGATTCTGCTGGTACAATTGAACTTTCGGTATTTGGTACAACAGAGAATATTCCTTTCACATACATTTTAAGCGGAGACAATATTACTATCACAACAATAACTGATGGTGATGTTGAAATTATTGATGGAACTATTAACGAATCTAGAATGGTCCTAACTAGTGACGATCTTGATGATAATTGTCAAACAGTTGCTACTTATATCAAGTAACGGGTAAAGCAACAACGTAAAAAGAGGTGTAAAACATTGCTTTACACCTCTTTCTTTTAATACCAAAAAACCATTTTACTTTATAATAACTAATGGCTTAACAACACTTGTGTCATTGCTATAGATCGCAATCTGATATACTCCATTATCAATATCATTAAGTATTATTGGTGTATTGCTAGCGCCTACTCTACCCTCTGCTACTTTCTTACCCAACTTATCAAAGATCATATACTCTGAGTCCTGATCCGCTCCAGTCAAGTAGAATGTACCGGTACTTGGATTAGGATATACTGCAAAAGCTCTTGTATCCCTTTCTACGGTTGCATCCACTACACTTGAAAATTCTGACTTACCATTAAAATCTATTTGTCTAAGCTTATAATAGTATGTAATACCCGATGCTACATTGACATCAGCATAGCTATAATCCTTCTTTTCAATAGAGTTATTAGCACCTTCTACCCAAGTGATCATATCGAAATCCTTCCCATTCTCTGATCTCAATAGCTCAAATCCACTATTATTGATTTCTGTTGCAGTAGACCATGCAACTATGATCTCTCTCCCACTTGCTGTTGCACTTAGTGAAGTCAACTCTACAGGTAGTGCCGTAGCGTTGGCAGTACTCTCGATTGTAAATGTTCCTTCATTTTCTGTAGAAATAACAACTATGTATACATCATTATCATTTACAACCGTATTAACGGTCACTGAGCTAGGTCCATTATCACATGACACAATAGCTCCTCCAGAATAATTGGGACAACCTCCCGTTACTGGACCAAACAATGCAACATCCATATTACCACCTGTACTTACATCATTTACAACGATCTCTAATACCTCGTTTGGCGCGGTATCACTATCACATTGTATAGCGTAGAACGATTGATTAGGCGATGCCGCTGTTATAGGACATGCTACTGATCTACTTGACTCTCCTTCATTGCTTGGCGCAAAATAATTAAGTCCTAAGTCTGTAATGTTCATCGTAGATGGAGTACATGTATTATCAATCATTGTCGTCGATATCGGTCCACCAGCATTAATAGCCACTGGGCACCCACACTGAGTTGAACTAAAATTGCTCCCAGATTGTGAACAAGTACAACAACTTACATCTGCTGACCAACCAGCCCCTGTAACAGATCCGTCAGACGTAAATACAAAGGTCAGACATTCACCAAATTCTGTACCCTCAATAACTCCACCATTTGGCATAGCCGCTACAGAAGTACCACATAAAGTATACAACAATGTTGCAGCTCCATCGAGTACTTGTAACTCATCATAGCATCCAGCACCATTAGGTTCTATATCTATTGAGTTAAAAGTTACAGTCACTATTTCATTAGGACTATCAGGACATATTTCAAAAGTATTAGAAGTGCTACTCGCATATGCATTTGTCCCACCTAATTGATCCGTAAATAAATTGCCGCAAGAGTAACAACTAGATGATGAAAGTGTGGGTATTCCGTTATCTACAGTCACTTCAGCTCCACCGCAATCTCCATCAACAGAAATAATTACAATATAGTCACCCTCCGTTGGAGGAGTAAATGTCAAAGAACAACCCGTAGCATAAGCTAGAGTCGACCCCACTGTTACACCTCCAGCTACTGTACCAGTAGTAGATGCAACAGTTATAATCGCCTCTCCTGACCACGTACCAGCATTGTAACCACTACAAAAATCAAATGTATAATCAACGTTGGCATCTAGCCCTGGGAGTACATATGCCTCATTGCCATACACATTAAAACCAGCAGTGATTGACTGTCCTGCTGTAAAACATAGATTGGCCTGAGCAAAATTTGTATAAGGCCCAGCAGCAAAAGAAGTACATGGCGTCGATGCACATGCAGGATCTGTAGATGGCAGTACCGTAACGTTTATCATTTGGGTAGTAGTTGTTGAGTTAGCACCACCACTTGTTAGCGTTAATCCAACGGTAAGTACTCCACTAGCACCTACAGTAACTGTAGGATTCTGAACAGATGATGTTGCTGGTGAAACTCCTGCACCACTAAATGTCCACGACCACCCAGTTATAGACTGTCCGCAACTTGCAGAACTCGTATCCATGAAACTCAAATCTAGATTATCACTACATACGGTCATTGCCAATGATCCATCTGGCGTGAAACTAGGTGTCGGCAATGCAGTAGATATAGCACCACAAACGGTTGCATCTGATGCCCAACCAATATTATTACCCCAGTAATTGATAACTGAGCTTTGATCTTCTGTAAACAAAACCAAACAGGCATCATTGGAGTAATCCATATAACTATAGAATGGCGTAAATTCTCCACCACAAGAGTTAGGAGCATCGGCACAACTAGTAACATTGGGACAACCTCCCGAAGAATTTTGTTGTGCTGGTGTATCATTGACGGTTATCGGTCCCGGAGGAGTAGAATCTCCATCAGCACATCCACCATCAAAAGTATGAAACAATCCAAAATAATGACCTGCCTCATGCGTAGCTGTACGACCGAGTCCGTATGCTGCACTTGTATTCATAGTAGCACCTGATGTACAAGATACTCCTGGAGCACCAAAGTAATCATGACCTACAAAAAATCCATCTCCATCAGCTGATCCAGGTACTGGTGAAATACCTAAGGTACCCCCTCCAAGACCTGCTGTAGTACCACTACTAACAAAAATATTTAAATATCCAGGCCAATCACTATTGGTACTAGGCCAAGTATAATCACCAACTGTAATTGCTGGATCTCCATTACTCAGACCTGATGCTCCCGGGTGATTTTGAGTTGCTAAACAAAATTGAATACATGACCCACCGCCTGTCGGAGCAATGCTCAATGGGTATGCTGATGGACATGCAGTATTAAGTGTCGATGTATAATAGTTTATATCCGCATTGTATGCACCAAAATCCTCATTCAACACTTGGATCTGCGCCTGTGCTTGTGAAAGCAAACAAGTGAAATCATCACATGTTATCGGGGCATTGTAATGTATCGCTACAGGTACTACAACACTATTGGCGCCAGTACATCCTATGACAGATCTAGAGTTGGCATCTACGGCTTCCTCTCCCATAGCTATGGATCAAGATGAAAACCTTGTGGGAAGGCTACAAAAGTGCATAAAATGTATTTGCTTTGTTGAATGGACAATACCATACTAGAGATTTTCTTTCCAAGCGGACTATTAGATTTCTTTGAAGTCGTATCATATGATATTAACGAAGCACAGTATTCATTTCAATTAGAAGAGAAAAATATAGTACCTCAAGGTTATGATAGAACCACATTGGAATCTAAAGGCTTTTATGAAGGAGGTCTGATTAGTGACTTTCCTTTACGAGGCAAAAAATGTGTTTACCGAATACGACGACGTAAATGGATTGTAAAAGAAGAAGGGACAGTCATTACAAGAGATTGGAATATAGTTGCAAAAGGGACATGAATTACTGAATAATTCGCTTCTTTTTTTAAAAGAACTTAATCGATAATACTCCTATTAGTTGTAAACAACTGGGAGCTTTATTTGGTGTTGATGGTAAACAATTACAAGCTCAATATTATGGATATTTAAGCAATTATTCTACTTGGGAACAACGAGATCATGCTGATATATGGATGTTGTTTCCAGAGAATATAGGACCTTATTTAAGTATGGACGAAACCAGTCTTTCCCGAGGTGAGTTGTATACAATAGTTACAAACAAAAGCGCTAAAGGCAAAAAGGGAGCTCTTGTGGCAATGATTAAAGGGACGGTGAGTAAAGCGGTAATAGGCGTACTTCATAGATTACCTAAAGATTTAAGAAATCAGGTCAAAGAAATTACAATTGATTTAGCTCCAACTATGGAGTTGATAGCAAAGCGAAGTTTTCCCAAAGCAATCATTGTATCAGATAGATTTCACGTTCAAAAATTAGCTTCTGATGCTGTTCAAGAGTTACGAATACAATATAG
>CALDEO010000244.1 GCA_937942465.1 uncultured Saprospiraceae bacterium | reverse complement strand
CATCGATATGGATACAACATTGTCAAGAAATTGCGTCAAGCGAATATTGCCTCAGACATGTATCCTGAGCCTGTCAAAATGAAGAAACAGATGAAATATGCCAATGCTAAGGCTGTGCCATATGTAATCGTGATAGGTAGTCAGGAGATGGAGACAGGTATCGTGACACTTAAAGATATGGAAAGTGGCAATCAACAGACGCTAGATGTTGATGGAGTTATTGACTTCTTGAAGTAGATTAAAAGCTACTATGTAGTCCTTAAATTCAGTGACATTACATCAAAGTCAAAAGTCTCTTTGCCGATGGTGAATGTATGCTCACCAACCTTGATAAAATCATTTTTTATATAAAATTGGATTGCTCTGGTATTATTATTTAAAACGGAGAGCCATAACAATGTACTATTGTTACTTTTCGCTCGTTTGATCATTTGAGCTTGTAATGCTAAGCCTACTTTATGGCCTAGATACTCTTTAAGCACATATATTTTTTGAAGTTGAGATATTGCTTTATCCGAATCCAATAATGGGGAGGGGGAGTGAAGTTTGAGCTTGCCGTAGCCAATAGGGACTTGATCAAAAGATGCAATCCAAAATACATTATTGTCTTTTTGAAGGCTCCGTGTGAGTTTTTCTATCGAGAAGGTGGCCTTGAGGTATCGCTGTAAGTCTAGCGGATCACGAAATAAGTCTCCAAAAGTCTCCTTAAATGTGGTCTGAGCTAAAGCGCTAATGGTGGCAGAATCACCTAAAGTTGCCATTCTAACCTCGATCATAGGTGATATGTTAAATTAATTTTAAAATATATGTCGGCTAGTAAGCATTGAAAATACAGTTAGGGCACTGTTTTTTAATTGATTTAGCTAAGTGAAGTAGCCAGTTATCCCTTACGCAACGGTTAAAAAGTAACAGTATAAAGTTATTGAACTTAGCTCTAAAAGCAAATATTAGTAATGCTATTGCATTTTAAAGAGATGATGTAGTTCAATTAGGCCAAAAATCAGGTAGAATTCGGTTTTCTGAGGATGTTGAAATTATGTTAAAATAGATTATTTCGATTGATACCTTGGTATGATATTTGCCTTCTAATAAGTAACAGATTAAAGAATTCTGTAATGTGACTAACTTTGAATTATAGCTGGAATAGTACTACCTTTGTTGCATCTTTCGCATACGTCATTTTGAATATGTATAAAGATGTGATATTCTGTAATTACTAACCAGTGCAGAATAGTAAATACTCAAAGAGAGACCCCATGCTCGCTTTGGTAAAAAGTGTAAACCATGAACAAATTAAAATTTATTGCTCCGCAATGGGCGATAATCCTTCTATCACTATGTCTAGCAGTATCTACTGCTGATGCCAACACGACTACTGCTATCGATGAGATGGATGTAGAAATGTCTAACCGTATCAGCAATATATCTAGTCAAGTGGACTTGAAGCTTACGCCGCAGGTCAAAAAAGCGATCAACGCCTATACTACTCAATATAGAAAAGGTAGTGAAAACCTTCTAGGTCGCGTTTCTGTATATTTCCCGATTTTTGAAAAGGAAATCAGAGCCAAGAATCTTCCAGATGAGTTGAAGTATGTTGCTATCATTGAGTCTAGCCTGAAAGTTAATGCTAAGTCTTATGTTGGTGCAACTGGCTTATGGCAGTTTATGAAGGGTACAGGTAGGATGTACGGCCTTACGGTTAATTCTACTATTGATGAACGTCGTGATGTAGAGAAAGCAACAGCTGCAGCTTTAGATTATCTATCTGATCTACATGCTATGTTTGACGATTGGACGATGGCAATAGCTGCGTACAATTGCGGTCCAGGTAATGTCAGGAAAGCAATCCGTAAATCGGGTGGAGCAACTGATTATTGGTCAATAAGAAAATACCTACCAAGAGAAACTCAAAAGTATGTACCTAAATTTATAGCTGCTGCTTACTTAATGAACTACTACCATGATCATGAGTTGAGTCCTACTTTTGTAGAAGATGAAGTTAAGTACACCGCATCTGCTGAGGTTTTTCATCACGTAAGTTTTGATAAGTTAAGTAAAGAGACAGGAGTTGAGGTAGATGTAATAAAATTGCTTAATCCTTCATATGTTAAAAACTATATCCCTAAAAGTGCTAAAGGTAGAGTGCTTACATTGCCAGAAGTACCGATGTATGGATACTTAGATGATCGAGCAATATTGGGTAAGTTATTATTTACAAGTGCTAATAAGTACTACGGTAGAAATATGGCTAAGAGATCTGTTGCAGATAGAGAAGTATTGAAAGCGATGAATAGCTTGCCTCTAGTTATAGATGTAGCAGCATATGGTCGTGGTACTGCAGATGCATTGCCTCTTGCAGAGCCATCACTTCACATAGATACTAATAATATGTACTTACCTACACAGTACATATATCATAGGTTACAAAAGAGAGAATCGCTCAACAGTGTAGCTAAAAAATATGATGGCGTAAGTCTAGGTGATTTATTGAGATTGAATAACATTGATTTGTTAAAAGCACCAGTTGCTGGCAGTGTTATTATCATTAAGAAAGCATAGTATATGCCATTAGTCTTTATGGCTATGTCGACATAATAAACAAAGAGAGCCCGACCTTATATTAAGGTCGGGCTCTTCTCATTTAAAAGATCATACACTACTACAATCGGTCTACATTTCTCAGGTGTAGCTTATTAAACCATTTTCAATCTTTACATTATTACTTTATCTCTATTTGCTTTGGAGCAGCGGGTATAGCTTCTTCTTTTTTAGCAATATTTATATTCAAAATCCCATCATTGTAACTAGCTTCAATTTTAGAATAATCTACAGTCTCAGGTAGCGTAAATTTTCGTTCGAAGGATTCGTAGTTAAACTCTCGTCTTCTGAAGTTCTCTTTAAGCTCTTCAATGCTCTCTTCCTTTTTGACGGAGACTTTCAATTGATTCTTGTCCAGCAAGATGTTGAAGTCCTCCTTTTTAAATCCTGGAGCAGCAACATGTACTCTGAATTGATCGTCCTCTTCGATGATATTGGCAGCAGGGGTATTGCTCTGAGAGTCTGCTCCTACAAATTGTCCAATATTACGATTGAAAAATTGATCAAAAATTGTGTTTACTGGGCTAGTACTTATATTTGTTTGATTCATAACTATTTTAGTTTTTTGGTTAATTAGTCTTTTTAATAAGTTGATTAGCTTACGCTAATAGATCTAGGTTTTTGCTCTTCTTTTTTGGCTAGTGTTACAGTCAATATACCGGAATCAAGTTGTGCATCGATATCTTGTGTATTGATGATGTCTCCAAGCTTAAAGCTTTTCTTAAATTCAGTTTTATTGAATTCTCTAAGCTTATATGTGGCATCGTTATTTTGTGTTACGCTAGAGCTAATGATCAAGGTGTTCTTTTCTACATTGATTGCAATCTCGTCTCTAGTATACCCAGGTATGGCAAGCTGTATGTTATAATTATCCTTTGTCTCGAGTACATTCGCTTTAGGGTTGAATCCTTTAGGAGTTGTATTACTAGATTTTGGTTTTTTATCCATTTGTGACAACTCATTCATTAGTCTTACCCATTGTGGTTGAGTTGTGTGAGATCTTCTTCTAGGTGTTGTTGCTA
>CALDEO010000243.1 GCA_937942465.1 uncultured Saprospiraceae bacterium | reverse complement strand
TGAGTCAGATGCTCAGATGATATCTATTGATACCCTTATGGATGTTTGTAATTCTGCAACAGCAGCAATACAAATTTTCAATATCAATAATCAGTTAGTTCATAATGCCTCTATTAATAATCCCAATTTGGTATTGATACCGAGTTTGGATTTAGGTGTTTTTAGTGTAGTCATTACTGCTACGGATCTTTGTAATAATCAAAGCAGCTGTAACTTCAATGTAACGGTTGCTGATCAAATAGCTCCATATGCTGTATGTGATGAGTTTACAACAGTATCCCTAATATCTAATGGTACGTCTAGAATTTACGCCAATAGCTTGGATGATGGAAGTCATGATGATTGTAGTGCGGTGACTTTTCAAGTCAAAAAGAATGATGAAGATCTATGCAATGGTAATACCAATTATAGTAACTATATAGATTTTTGCTGTCTGGAAGTAGATAGTACTATATATGTAACCTTGATGGTGACGGATATGAGTGGCAATACCAATGAGTGTTCTGTTGTGGTACATGTGCAAGATGCCGTAGCTCCAACAATAACTTGTCCTCCTAATATTACGATTAGTTGTTCTACGGATATTGATACATCTGATCTATCTTCATTTGGTAGCGTAGTGAGCAATCTCGAAATCCCTCAAGCGATTGTCATCAATGATAGTTTTAATAATGGTGTCGTTGGTTATGATGGGGTATATACGGACAATTGCTCTGCATCGATCACGGAGACTTATTCTACTGATCTTACTTGCAATGCTGGTACAATCAGACGTGACTTTGTAGTTTTAGATAATTTTGGATTGCAGATGACTTGTTCTCAAACAATTACGATTGTCAATGATGACCCTTTTGATATCAATGATATTGCTTGGCCGTCAGATTTTGACTTTAGTGGATGTGCAGCTGAGATGGATAGTCTGAGTCTTGTAGGTGAGCCAATATTAAATAGTACCAAGTGCTCAAGTGTCGCAACGTCCCATACCGATCAAGTATTCAATACGGTGGATGGTGCATGCAAGAAGATCCTTCGTACTTGGGTAGTTGTAGATTGGTGTGAGTATGATGCAATCACAAGTAATGGCTCATGGTCTTACATACAAGAGATTAAGCAATACAATACACAAGACCCGATCATCGACTCACAAGTGTGCCTTGATACAACAGTATGCATTATCGATGGATGTGAGGTGATGACGATGCAGTCAATTTTTGCTACAGATGATTGTAGTGCAGCAACTGATATTATATATACATGGTCGCTTGATATTGATAATGATAATATTATTGACACAACGGGCTATGGTGATGCTGTTGATGTATTGTTATTGAGAGGGGAGCATATTTTATTATGGACTGTAGAGGACGGATGTGGCAATACGAGCAGTTGTGATCAAAAAATTACTGTTGTAGATTGTAAAGCACCAACTCCTTATTGTAGAAATGAAATAACGACTGTTATTATGCCAGCCAATGGCACAATCTCCATATGGGCTAATGAATTTAATATAGGCAGTTACGATAACTGTGATGATAGCGGAGATTTGGCTTATAGTTTTGATGTTGATGGATTGCTGACAACTAGAGAATTTAGCTGTGTTGATATTCTAGATGGAATATCTCAGGTTTTCGAATTAGATATGTGGGTCACCGACTTATCAGGCAACAAAGAGTTTTGTACTGTGCAGGTCAATATCCAAGATAACAATGGAGATGTTTGTGTTGATCTCAACCAAGAGATGACTATTTCTGGTTTTATTATGAATACAGATGGTTATGTACCTGTAGGTACTCAAGTAACTGCGAGTAATACTCAAGGAGTCCGAGGTCAAGCCATAATCAATAACGACATAGATCCTTTTGAAATGGATCTATTATCCGGTGAGACTTATACTTTTGATTGTGTGAGCAAAGAAAACTTTGCGGTTGGCTTATCTGCTTTAGACATATTGATTATCCAAAAGCACATATTAGATATACTACCGCTTAATGATCCATACAAGTTGATTGCAGCTGATATAAACAACAGTGGTAGTGTAAGTAGTATCGACCTTGCCGAGCTACAAAAGTTAATATTAGGTAAAGTTGATACTTTAAGATTCAATGATAGTTGGGTATTCGTACCAGAAGATCACATATTTATTGATATCAATAATCCATGGTCTTACCCACGGGAGCTTGATGTTACGGTAGGTGCTACCGACATTGATACAATAGATTTCACAGCGATAAAGGTAGGTGATGTCAACAGGAGTTTACAAAGTTTTAATAGTCAGGAGCCTGTAGAATCAAGAAACAACCTATCTATCTTAAAATCCGAGATTGTAAATAATGCTCAGGAAGTGTTTATAGAATCTAGCGACTTAATAGAAGGGATTCAATTAGCATTAGCTATTGATGATGAGACTTTTGATCTATTGACGATATCTGATGATATCGATTATCATTACTCTGACGGAGTATTAAAGATGTTATTGATCGATGCCGATGGTATTAATGCTGAGGGTAGGGTATACTTATTCTCTATACCTAGCTCAAGAACATCTCATATCAGTATGACTGATGTTGCTGGGTTTCAGTCATTCTATATTAATGATGAAGTAGCATATGCGATCAATGATATCAAGTGGAGCAATGCATTATATAATCATAATGACATTGACTTTGATGTATATCCTAATCCCTTTAGTGATATAATGAATGTTGTTTTACCTGCTAATTCAAACGACAAAGTGGTGATTACAGTCACTGATATTCGTGGTAACGCGGTTCTTTCTCGTGAATATGTAAACCAGCAGTCACTTGTAATCAGGAAGAGCGACCTCAAAATTGCAGGTGTCTATTTTCTGAATGTTCAAATGGAAACTCACTCTATTACGAAGAGAATTGTCCTCCAATTCTAAGTTTTTCATTTATTTCAATTTCCATTTTGGGTATATCGTGAGTAAAAAACTCATATTTTTTTTTGTTATACCAAAGCAACTTTTCCTCTTACTCTGCTAGTTACGAATAGTAGAAAAAAGTAATGTTATCTCACATTATCCATTATCTATATCTGTCATTTCTTTTGGTCTCAATATTGCATAATTGTATGTGTAGGTCTTACAATACCTGCGCATATCGAGGTCGGTCTACACAGCCGAACTTACACTTTTACACTAGTCTATAGGCAACTGTCTATAGACAGGTATTTTTTGAATTGAGCAAACACGAATTTTACAAAAGCAGAAGTAGATGATCAAAAAATTACTTACCCGTAACACTATCCCTCTCCAAAAATTTTGGATTGTAGCCAGCATGTTGATGCTTACATTAACATCGTATTCCCAAACCACGTTCTCTGAGACATGTAGGTGTCTCGATAACCAGAATTACGAGGCTGGATTAAATGGACAGTTTAGTACCACATTAGATGTCTCCTCAGCCTCTGGAGAGACTTGGACTATTACTACACCTGTAGGTATTTATATGCCTAGCTCCACTAACCCTAACCCAGCCGTTCCGATTATGGATGGTCAAGTTATCGCTGAGACTGGAGCCACTGGTGTTTACACTTTTAACTTTGTTCATATAGACAGCATGGCTTTCTCTTTCACTATTAGTAATGGTGTAACTACAGAAACATATACTAGTGCTGATGCTATGTTCTTTAGTTGTAGATATGCTAGAGCAAGAATCTCAGGTGAGGATTTTGTTTGTACAAGTTCTACTGAAAGGTATGAGGTAACGAACGAACAGAATGCTACATTCAGCTGGAGTGTTAGTGGTGGTGGTTCTGTATCATCTACTACCAATACTAGCAATGTTGTGGAGATAGACTGGGGGACAACTCCTGGAACATACCAAGTGCAAGTAGTTGCTACAGTGCCGATACCAAGATGTTCTGAGACTAATACTTTCACGGTAGTAGTAGAAGATATCGTATCTCTAGCTTGTAACAACAGTGTTAACTTGTCTATGAATAATTCTTGTCAACTCAATGTACTACCAAGTATGATACTTGAAGACATGGAGTATGAAGATGATTCATATACTATAGAGCTTTATGATGAAGCAGCTGAAGTTATCGTACCGAATGGTACTTTAGGTGATGACTATATAGGTAAGCAACTCAGAGTTACTGTTACACAGAAATGTGGTAATAATTCATGTTGGGGATATGTAACGATCGAGGATAAGTCGGTTGTTGATATCGTATGTCCAGCTGATATTACGATCGATTGTGACCAGTTAACATCTGTTGCGATTACAGGGCTTCCTGTAGTTAATACTACAATACCTGCAACAGTACCAGTTCTTCAGGCAGATGGTAGATACCTTCTCGCTGGATATGACAACTGTGGAGATGCATATTTTAGTTATTCTGATGAAAGTGTTATTACTGATTGTACTTCTGCAGCAAGTAGTATCGTAACACGTACATGGGTAATAACTGATGAAGCGGGTAACTCAAAGTCTTGTACTCAATCAATATCAATTAATAGAGCTACGCTAGCTGATGT
>CALDEO010000242.1 GCA_937942465.1 uncultured Saprospiraceae bacterium | reverse complement strand
ATGAACAAATAAAGCTATGGGACTTACGAAAGCTGAAATATACACTGCCGAGCAAAACTTAATAGCCAGCTATGCTAAAGTACTGGGCCATCCTGCACGTATTGCTATACTCCAGCATCTCATCAAAGTGAATAGCTGTGTATGTGGTGATATCGTAGATGTTATCGGACTATCACAGCCGACGATCTCTCAACACCTCAAGGAGATGAAAAATATTAACCTGATCAAAGGGACCATCGAGGGGACATCTATCTGCTATTGTATCAATCAAGAAATATATCACCAGATCAAAGGCTACTTCAATGTATTACTCGGTCATGGATTCTCATCGGACTCTTCATCTTGTTGTTAATCGATAAATATAGAATTATGAAAATTTCAGAAATAAAAACAATACTCGCTGAGTCTACTCAGATAGCATTTGCCCTACCAGATGGTAGCCTCGTACCCAATCACTTCCACGTGACGGAGGTAGGTAAAGTGAGCAAGGACTTTATCGACTGTGGTGGCACTAGGAGATCGGAACTCAAGGCCAACTTTCAACTATGGGAAGCAGACGACTACGACCATCGACTACACCCTGAGAAGCTCGTGAACATCATAGAACTATCAGAAAAAGTCCTAGAACTCGGTGATCTCGATATCGAAGTAGAATATCAAGGTAGCACGATCGGTAAGTATGACCTTGGTCATGATGGTAAGCAATTTATGTTGATCAATAAGCAGACTGATTGTCTCGCCAAAGATCAATGCGGAGTACCTCAAGAGAAACCTAAATTTGACCTTTCTAGCCTTACGGCGAATGCATGTACTCCTGGATCAGGCTGTTGCTAAAATATACTAGATCTTATCACATATGTATGCACCGATATTAGAATCGATCAATAAGCTACCTAGAGAGACTATTAGCTCAGCTAGACAAGAAACACTACAGATACTAGCAACAAGCATCAGCAATGCTATTACAAAATATGGCGCAGCACAGATCAATTTTATATGTACTCATAATTCTCGTAGGTCACATCTAGCACAGATATGGGCTCAAGTAGCTGCGCATTATTACGATGTCTCAAATATTCAATTGTATAGCGGAGGCACTGAGGCAACTGCTATGTACCCTATGGTGCAGGCCACCCTAGTGACTCAAGGTTTTAAAATCAATGAGTTGTCTACTGGAGTCAACCCCAATTACGCTATTCAATATTCCGATAAGGCATACCCTATTATAGCTTTCAGTAAGCGATATGATCACTGGTACAATCCTCAGTCATCATTTATAGCTGTGATGACTTGCGATCATGCCGATGTTAATTGCCCTATAGTTACTGGCGCAGATCAAAAAATAGCAATCACTTATGATGATCCGAAAGCATTCGACGACAGTCCACTACAATCAGAAAAATATCTAGAACGAAGTATCCAGATCGCAACAGAAATGTGCTACGTATTCAATCAAATATCACAATCCAAATGAGTCGATATATTTCAGAATTCATAGGGACATTTGCTTTAGTGTTCTGTGGTACAGGCGCAATCATAATTGATCAAGTCAGTGGTGGTGCCGTGACGCATGTGGGTATCGCTATGACTTTTGGGCTCATCGTATCTGCCATGATCTATGCTGTTGGCGAGGTCTCAGGAGCACATTTCAATCCCGCTGTGACTATAGGTTTTTGGGTGGCTAAGAGATTCCCGAAAAGGGAAATACTACCTTATCTCGCTGCACAACTACTGGGTGCATTCCTGGCGAGTATAATACTTCGATTTTTATTCTCGGATGCGACCACAATGGGTGAGACATTACCAGCGGGCTCGGTCATGCAGACATTTATCCTTGAGATTATACTTACATATTTCTTGATGTTTGTCATCATCAATGTAGCTACTGGATCCAAAGAGCAAGGAGCCATCGCTGGGATCGCAATCGGTATGGTCGTCATGCTAGAGGCATTATTTGCAGGACCTATTACCGGCGCTTCTATGAATCCGGCTCGATCTATAGCGCCTGCCGTTATCGCGATGAATCTAGAGCACATCTGGGCATACATCCTTGCACCGATCATCGGTAGCATCATGGCCGTATGGAGCTGGCAGTTGATCCATCAAAAGTCTCTATCCAAATAATATGCACTCATATAACTGTTGCTAAACAATACGCATCGTATACCGCTGCATCACAGACACTTCTGTCAAGAGATAATATCACATCATGGCAAAAAACCGACATCTAGTCTTATAATCAGGTGTAATACAATCCCTTATCTGTACCTTTGTACCAAGATAATCGTCTTATTACTGTAAGATCAATACTCCTTAATATGAATAACATACGTTTATTATTATTGTTACTCTCTAGCAGTCTCATCCTATGGGGGTGCTACGACGTACCCTCAGGTGATACTACTGAGGTCGTCAACCTCAATGGGAGCTATGCCGTACCTCTAGTCAATACGACTGCCAGAATACTAGATATAGAACAATCTACTGGTGACAATACCTCTATCCTCGTAGATGACGAAGGTAAAGTGACCATCTTTTACAACGGTAATGTGATCCGTAACACTACGGCGACAACTTTTCCTCCAGTGCCGGGTATTGTAATCGGAGAACTACCATTACCAGCTCCTGAGACGGTTCTGTCTCTTGAAGATCTAGTCCCATTTGAAGGAGGATTTATCTTAAACAAAGCGACTTTCACTAGGAACAGTCTCCAATATAGAGTCAAGAGTGCCGTTCAAGAAAAAATATCTATTCGCATATTTATACCTCAGATCACTAAAGATGGTGCTGTATTCAGTCAGACTTTTGACATACATGAGGACGGCATTTATGGAGAGTCATTCTCTACTCCATACTATGATCTTGAAGGATGGACATTGATATCAGATGACAATAACTTATCGATATTCTATGAAGCTACCACAGCCTCTGGCGATCTCATCACACTAGATGAAGCGGGTCTCAATTTCAGCCTACTAGCATTCAAATATATTGAAGGATTTTTCACTCAAAATAATAGTTCAGAATCTGGAGAAGTGATCACGATCGGAGTATACAGTACTTGGATCAGTGGTGGATTTGATTTTGAAGATCCAAAATTGACAATCAAGGTTCAAAACTCGTTTGGATTTCCCGTAAGGACTAAGTTTAACAAACTAGAATTGACCAATGTAAACGGTGAAAAATCTAATGTCGAAGGTACATTTATCGATGAGGGTTTTGACTTTAACTACCCCACTCTAGACGAGAAAGGTACCGTCGCATACAGCGAATTTATATTAGACAAAACCAACTCTAATATCCAGACCGTCTTTAATGAGAAAGTAAAACTTGTGAGATATGACGTTACTGCCACTGGTAATCCTGATAATGATGATTCTATCATTGGATTTCTGACTGACACCAGTTTTTACAATGTTGATATCGCTATAGAGTTGCCACTGGAGACTAGTATCAACGATCTCATACTTGGTGATACTTTTGATATTGACTTGAGCAGTTACGAAGAGGTTATCAATGCAGAATTCAAACTCATCACAGAAAATAAATTTCCATACAAAATGGAAGTGCAAGCTTATATGCTTGACGCAAATGGAGTTGCAATTGACTCGTTATTTAGAGATGAGGCATATCAAGTAGCTGGTGCCGACACATCAGCTGGCTCGACTAATGACTCACCAACATCTATACGATATACTACGTTTGACAATGCCGCTTTCGCGAAAATTAGGAGTGCAGAACAAATTGCCATCAAAGCCAAATTTAACAATACCGAAGGTCAAGAGGGTCCTCAGTGGATCTATGAAGACTACGGTATCGATATCAAAATAGGGGCTATCATCAATGTTCAAAAATAAGATGACCGTGAAGAACTTAATCTTAATCATTATACTAACGCTGAGTACCATGATGCATGGTACTGCACAATTTGATCTAATCGGTCAATTGTCATCAGACCATACGATACTCAATAGCCTCAATCCTGCACAGACGATGGACTCGACTATTGTGATCGGACTACCTGGTATATTCAATAGCAATAGATACAAGGGCATCGCTTATGGGGATATCATATCGAGCTCAAACAATATAAATACCATAGATGCAACCACTGCTCTAAGTGTAGTAGAACCATCTAATCACTACCAAAACTATCTAGATCTACAGGGTCTTGCGCTACATGTCACAACCAAGTCTATAACCATCTCTGCAGGCTACAATGTCAAGTTGATGGCTTACGCCGAATATACAGACGAGCTTGTAAAACTAGGACTAGAAGGGAATGCACAATATCTTGATGAGCAGTTATCAATAGGCCCTAACTTTGGCTTAAGATCATATCATGAGGTGTATCTAGGTCTAGCTAAAAAAATAGGTAATATATCCGTTGGAGGTAGATTTAAAGTACTCAGTGGTATCGAGGATCTCTCTACAAGCCAGTCACAGATCAATATCACTACAGATAGTGAGTACTATGCACTACAGTTTGACAATCAATACCAGTTAAATAGTAGTGGAGTATTAGCATACACAGACTTATCAGATTTCGAAGTAGACTTCGATGCCATCCGATATAGTGGACTCAGCTCTAATGTAGGTTATGGAGTGGATCTAGGCATAGGCATCGATGTCAATGACCGATGGAATATCAAAGCAAGTGCTCTAGATATCGGAAAAATCAAATGGACTAAAAGAGTACAAAACTATACTAGCAGTGACAGTTATAGTTATGAAGGTGTAGACTTAGTAAAGTTGATAAAGGACTCTGACAATTTTGAATTGCAAGACAGCCTCTACAACATCTTACAAATAGAAACTACCGAAAACGAATACGAAACAGCGCTGGCAGGCAGATATAACGTGTCTACAACGTATGAAATAGATCCAAGTCAGATTGTGGGTATAAGTACTTATATGATCAATCACGATGGGCCCAATCAATGGGCAATAGCACTGCAATATAGAAAACAACTAGGAAGACTACACCTATCTGGACAGTATGCCTATATCAATGATAACCCTACGAATATCGGTGCCGGTCTAGGTATCAATCTAGGATGGCTGCAACTCAATGCATACAGCGACAATATACTAGGATTGATGGATATGCAGAATACCAGATCCACCAATTTTAGGCTTGGAGCAAGTGTACATTTGTAAGAACGCTTGGCCTTTAATGTGCAGTAGATTACAATCCATCAAAAAAATAAAAAAAGGCAAGAACATCGTATGATGTTCTTGCCTTTTGGTTAACTGCTTTTATTGTATCACTTATCTTTTCTTGCCAGAGCTCTTACCCTCTCCATTTTTTGAAAATAAATATCCTATACGAAGGCCAAATGAAAAAGCAGAGTTATCCTCACCTGCAAGATCTCCATGATTAAAAAATGTATCAAAGGAATCATCTGTTGTGCCGTTGCTCGTCCTCTTGAATGATCCACCAGTGTAGTGATAGCCAGCATATAAATCAAGTGCTATCTTATTTTGTAAGATCCATTGCTTACCTATATCGATACCACCATGTACTACATTCATACTTCTCTGCGTGAATGCATTGTCATCATTGGTAAAACCAACACCTGCTCCAAATCGTAAATACGACCCGTGCATGAGGTGATCCGGTCTGTAACCACTTTTATTGGTGATAGACTTAAGCTTGATCTTATATCCACCAGTCAGAGCAAAACCCTGATCGTCAATCTCATCATTGAACCCAATACCAATGAGCTTGGTAGAGACCTCCCAACTAGAATAAGGATTGATAGCCTGCTCGTAAGTAAGTACCAACGCATCGGCTGCTATAGATATAAAATTTACTTTTATGTTTCTTTTCTTATCATCATAGTAATAGGCATCATTTGTAGCTTCTGGTGCCTCTTCGATTACCTTTCCATAAGAAAACTTAATCTCACGGATCTGCCCTCTGTTTATCGTAAATACCACTTGATTGGCATCCTCTATCTCAACATACTTGATGACACTATCACTTACTTCTTTGATTTCGCAACTTATCTTTTTACCATCCTTAAGGACGATCTGATCTTGTGCTGATATATACCCCACAGAAATAAAGAGTAAACAACAGGATAATATGATTTTATTGATA